>DATGNN010000118.1:0-19831 GCA_035306725.1 Chitinispirillaceae bacterium
GCTGTTTATTCCCTGCGCTGTTCTTCCTTTATCATACATCCATCCTCCAGATATAATACCCGATCAAGTTCTGAAGTAAGCTGGTTGTTATGAGTTGCAATAAGAAATGTCTGGTTTAATTCCCGGTTTGCTTTTTGAAAGTGCTGTAACAAAAGTTCACCATTTGCCTTATCAAGATTTCCGGTAGGTTCATCTGCCATAATCAAAGCGGGATTATTAATTAATGCTCTTGCAAGAGCAACCCGCTGCCGCTCACCACCCGATAATTCTGAAGGGAAATGACTCAAACGAGCCGATAGTCCAAATATATCCAGAAGCTCCGATGCCCGAATGCTTGATTTCTTTTTTGATTTTCCAAGTATCATTGCAGGAACAATCACATTTTCCAATGCTGTAAAATCAGGAAGCAAATGATGAAATTGAAACACAAAACCTATATGACTGTTTCTAAATTCAGCCAGTGATTTCATCGACATCCCACCAAGCTGCAAATCGCTGACAGTTACCTTACCACTGTTAAAATTATCCAGTCCTCCCAGGATTTGAAGCAGTGTGGTTTTTCCTGCACCAGACACTCCAAGCAATGCTACCATCTCCCCTTTTTTAATTGAAAAAGTAACATCTTTCAGAACATCAAACTCACCAGCATCATCCCTGTATATTTTGCGTAAATGTTCAACCTTGACCATCATCGTCTCTGACATGCATTATTCTCTTTTATAAAAATTGTTCTTACCAATAACAACCAGCAGACATCTATCTTATTCATACCGTATCGATTGGGCCGGCAACATTCTGGATGCTTTATACGCAGGATAAACAGTTGTTAACCAGGCAATAACATTCGCCGAAATATAAACAAGTAAGATATCGGCCCATCTTATAATAACCGGCAGTTTATCAATAAAGTAAATATCGTTTGGCAACCCTATCAAACGATATTGATACTGAATAAAACAGAGCAGAACACCCAAAGATACCCCTATCGTTGATCCTACAAATCCAACAGCAATACCATATATCATGAAAATTTTAAGTATTGATGACGATCTGGCACCCATACTCATAAGTATACCTATTTCACGCCGTTTTTCTGATACTGTAGTCACAAGAGATGATATGATATTGAGTGCTGCAACAAACATTATCATTGATATCACAATAAAAATTATCAGCTTCTCAAGTTTCATCCACTGAAACAACGATCTGTTCTGTGATAACCAGTCTACCGATCTGTATGGATACCCACCCAGAGATTCCCGAACCTCAGAAACGATATCACCTGCCTTAAACAGTTCTGTAGTCTTTATCTGAAGACCTTCAACACCTGTTATATTAAGCAGATTTTGCGCAGACTCTATAGAGATATACACAAGCGTAAGATCATACTCATACATGCCGGTTTCAAATATGCCAGTAACAGTAAATCGAGCCATTTTAGGAACAGGATCTGCTTCACCTTCCTGTTTTGAAAGGGCCATAAACACGACTTCAGCCCCCTCTCCAATACCCATTCTGTCGGCCAGCCCGGTACCAACACAGATTCCGGGAAATATCCTGCCCCTGTTAGACTCCACACTATCGAGTCTGAATTCTCCCCATTTTACGGTTTTATATAAATCAGTTACAGTTTTTTCCAGTCTTTCATCAACACCAGTAAACATGACACCTTCCTGTACCTGATCATGCTCGATCCCACCTTTTCCACTTATATAAGGTGCTGCACCAATCACTGAAGGATGCTTAAGGATTTTCTGACGCACTATCTCGTAATCTTTTATCGGGCGGGAATGATACTGAAGTATTTTTGCGTGAGCCTGGGTACTTACGATACGATCCCTGACCTCTTTTTCAAACCCATTTGCAATAGACAAAGCAATGATCAGAACAAAACTGCCCAGGCATACTCCTAAAGCTGTCACATAGGTTCCAATTTTTCGCTTTCCCCTGAGATATCGAAAAGATATGAATCGTTCAAAAGCTGTCATTGTATATCCTGTTTTATCATTTTATTAAATTTCAGACGTCATAGCCTTTGCAGTTAACTGCAAGCCCTGAACCATAATATCCAGTCTGACAAGACACGTTAGATTTTATGCATGCCAACTTATTCAAACTGTAGATAATGGCCTCATCAAAGGAAACAATACCACATCTCTCAATGTAGAGGAATCGGTCATAAGAGCAATTATACGATCAATCCCCATACCCCATCCTGAAATTGGAGGCATTCCGTACTCCATACATTCGAGAAATTCGTTATCGATATCCATTGTTTCCTGATCCCCGTGCGCTCTTGCTTCAGCCTGTTGACGAAATCTTGAAGCCTGGTCAAGTGGATCAACCAGCTCCGAATATGCATTGACAACTTCCCATCCGTTAACTACAAGCTGAAACCTGTCAACCACAAGCGAATTCTCATCATTTTTCCTGGCCAGAGGCGAAAGATCAAGCGGATGATGAGTAATAAAAACAGGATTTATCAACTGCGGCCTTGATACTTTTTTATATAAAAGGTCAATTAATGTTCCACGTCCTGCTTTGGAAACATCAATTTCTGCTTCAAAACGTATTCCCTTACTGTTTATCTCTTCAAGCAGTTCTTCTCTGGTTTCAAACATATCAATATCAATCCCGCAATCTCTTAAAATCAGATCCCGAAAAGATATCCTTGGCCATTCACCATCAAATGAGATCTTCGTGTCCCCATAAACAAGCTCAAGGCTTCCGTTTACCTTTAACATCAAGTGCCTGAACAGCTTTTCGGTAAAGTTCATGTTGTCGATATAGTTCCAGTATGCACAATAGTATTCCAGGAGAGTAAAATCGGGAAGATGGGATGCATCCAGACCTTCATTTCGAAATGAGCGGGCAAATTCATACACTTTGTCAAATCCACCGGCAATAGCACGTTTCAGGTATGTTTCGGGCGCTATTCTCAGATAAACATCAATATCAAGCATATTATGATGAGTAATAAAGGGACGAGCCAAAGCTCCACTGGCCTTGTTGGTCAATACAGGCGTATCGATCTCCATGAAATCATTAGAATCCAGGAAATCACGAATGGTCTTTATAATTTTAACCCGTTTTTTAAACCGCTCTCTCGATTCCTCAGACATGATCAAATCAAGATAACGCTTGCGAAGACGAAGCTCAGGATCTGTTATCCCGTGAAATTTTTCGGGGAGTGTTCGCACTGATTTTGACAAAAATTCAAACTTATCAATATCAATAGTTTTTTCACCCGTTTTTGTTGTTATTATCTCCCCTTCAACACCAATGAAATCACCAATATCCACCAGAGATTTCAGATCATTAAACTGTGATCCCACTTTATTTTTCTGCACAGCAAACTGCAACTTGCCTTCGATGTCTGCCAGATGTCCAAATGCCAGTTTCCCGAAATACCTTAACCCCACAATTCGTCCGGCAACCCGAACACCTTTGGCTCCATCATCAAGCCTCGCAGCCTCATGAAGACGGTGAGTACGCTCAAAGCGATCTGCATAAGCATGGTAACCAGCATCTTTAATCCGGGAAATTTTGTCCAGACGTACTTTCATCTGTTCATGAATCTCTTCCTGCATATCCACAGATTTCTTCTCCATAATAAAAAACCGACTTCTAAAAGTGTGAAGGTATTATTAATGAAATAATCTCTAATTACGAAAATGATTTATATAATATTTCATTAATAATACCCTGCTTTGAAAACAGCACAGGAAAATAGTTCATATAGAATGGTTTTCAAAACTAATTAGAAAAAATCAGTTAAATCAAAACCTGTTTGAAAAAAAGTACTGAAAAGAAACAGTATTTAAAAAAAGATTTATAGAAAGGTTATTGCAGTTATCCCATTCTAATTTATACGGTACACTGAATCCAATAATCTTGTCGACAAAAACAGCACCTGTTTTTTTTTCATTTCAGAACGTTTTATCGAAAATTTTATACCGGAATCGAGTCCACAATCCAGTTTTCCATCCGGGTTGCAATCATTATCGGTATCAGCTATCAATGAAGGCTTAATAATAAAATGGCCATATCTATACCAATAAAACGCCCTGGATTCGTGTGCTTTTAAAGCTTTTATCCTGCGAACAAGGTTCGAAAACCTGCATACAAATATATTTGAGACAGGATTATCCAGTTATAAAAATTCAATTCAGGAATTTTGATTATTGAACAGCATCAAGTCCGTTTTGCAGGTCTCTTATTATATCATCAACATCCTCGATACCAACTGCCAACCGAAATAACGTATCAGAAATACCCAGTTTCAACCTTTCTTCACGAGGATAATCGTAATAACTGACAAGAGCAGGATGGGTAATCAGGGTTTCAACTCCACCCAGACTGGGACCAATAAAACAGAGTTCAAGTGAATCAAGGAATTTTTTTGAGTCTTCCAGAGACCCATGAAGTTCAAAAGTAACTACACCGCCCCCACCACTCATCTGCTCTTTTGCTATTGCATAATGGGCATGACTTTCAAGAAACGGATAGTATACTTTTTTTACAGAGGATTTGCTTTCGAGGAATTTTGCGACTTTGAGAGCAGACTCATTCTGACGCTGTACCCGTAACGGGAAAGTTTTTATTCCTCTTAAAAGCAAATAACAGCAATGTGGATCGATTACACCCCCCATAGACTTATGCAGAGCTCTGATCTGGTCCACGAGTTCTCTTCGCCCTAAAACAGCACCAGCAAGGATATCATTATGGCCGCCGAGATATTTTGTAGCACTCTGTAAAACAAGATCAATCCCGAACTCAAGGGGGCGCTGGTTCAGCGGAGTCCCGAAAGTACCATCAATAAGAGTAAGCACATCATGTTTCCGCGCGATTTCTTTCAGCTTGTCAAGATCAAATATATTCAGATACGGATTTGTCGGGGATTCAGAGAAAATAAACCGTGTATTTTTCTGTATGGCATTATCCAGTGCCTGATAGTCACCAAAAGAAACAATCGTACACTCAACGCCGAATCTTTTGAGATACGACCGGCAAAACTCAAGTGTTTTTTTATAACTGTCATCAGTAATTACAATATGGTCACCACTTTTAACCAAAGAAAGTATTGTAGTTGTAATGGCACTCATTCCGGATGAAAAAACGACACAGTCCTCTGCACCCTCCAGATCAGCCAGACGTTTTTCGGCAATAGTAGCTGTGGGGTTACCATATCGGCCATATTCGAAATGCTCTTTACCCTTTCTCGTAAATTCCTCAATATCCTTACTGTTAGAGAACGTAAATGTCGCAGTCTGTACTATAGGTGTTGTGATAGAATCCGCGTATTTACTTCTGCTTTCACCAGCATGAATAGCACGTGTAGAGATTGATTGCACCTGCTGCTTATTACGAGCGTCCACTAAAGCCATATCATCCAACCTTTTCTGAAAATAAAATTCGATAAATCACATTAGCCCTGTACAATTTTAAAAATTCACTTTTTGAGGGCACACTGAACCGCACAGAACAGGAAAAATAAATCATAATGGTAGATTTCTCAAAAAATACCTGGTACAAAACGAAATTTTTTTTTATGTGGCAAATAAAAAAACAGAAGTAAACAGTAAGAAATCTATATAACCGGATCGGGCATAAACAGCTGATTGAACGTACGTTCTGCGAAAAGGTCGGTCATCCCTGCTATATAATCTGTAATAATCCGCCATGAATCTACGTTTTCATTAAAGTTAGTGTTTTTTATAAAATTAAAGAACACTTCAACAATAGGAGATTCCTTTAAAACAGTTTGAACAAAAATCTGGTTCACGCCACGATCCGACTTATCAAGAATTTTTACCAGTTCATGATACAGCAACCGGATCAGATTTGCCGCCTTTTTCGATTTTCGCTCAACTTGCGGATGTTTGTAAATATTGCGATAATTAAACTCTTTAAGCTGATTCATATAACTGAAAACTTCATCACTCATTGCTATTTCATCTTTTCCAAGACTCGATGCAATAGTGTCATTGACAAAAGCCCCTATGATCTTTCCATTATCAGTACCCAGATTTTTGGCAACATCAGGAGGGATATCTGTTTTTTTGACCAAACCGGCCTTAACAGCATCCTCCAGATCCCGTCCAAGATATGCAATTCTGTCCACAAGCCTTACAAGACACCCTTCCAAAGTTGCCGGGTAACAACAGCGGTCTTCAATCGATTCTATCTGTTTTATGTCTCTTTTACGATCCGGGATCACAACCTGCTCAAATCTTTCACCACAATGAGTAGTAATACCATCACGTACCTCCCATGTAAGATTCAGTCCTGCGCCATAATTGGTCAGTTTGTCCACTACTCTTAGCCCGTGAATCTCATGTTTAAACCCGTTTTCGACCCCCTCTTCCTTCAGAATCTCATCAAGAACCTCTTCTCCGGCATGACCAAACGGTGGATGCCCCAAATCGTGCGCCTTTGCTATGGCATTAATCAGATCGATGTTAAGATTAAGACATCTGCCAATTACAGCCGCAATACTGGATACATGAAGAACATGTTCCATACGGGTACAGATATGATCATTGTTTGGAGAAAGGAAAACCTGTGTTTTATGTTTAAGACGCCTGAATGGAGGTGAATGCAATATCCTGGTTTCATCACGGGCAAATTCAAGACGAAAAGGGTCCCTTTTCATGGGAAATTTACGTCCCAGAGACTCACTGCTTTTTTTGGCAAAAGGACTCAGTTTTTCCTCATCTTCAAGAAGAAACCGACGAATATTAAATTCTGGATTCATAATGATTCTAAAAAGTTGTGAACAAACGACTCCTGCTCTTGCGTATCAATGGCAGGACGAAATTTTCTTATAGCTGAAATAGCCTTTTGGCCACTTATGGCAAAATACTTCCCGATAACGCAGGATAATACAAGACCGGTTCTGCCAATACCAGCATAACAATGAACACAAACCGGTTTACTATTATCAAGTCTTACGATAATATCGGATATAAGTTGATCAAATTTGACATTGTCGTCAGGTATACCATAATCGGTTACAGGAAAATAGATCCATTCCAGATTAAAATCAGTACAGATCTGTTCTATCGTGCCCTGAGGTTTTTGAAGAGAAACGAGACATTTAACCCCATCAGAAGCTATAGTTTCAATATCATTTCGCACAGCATCATCACCCGGGATAAATCTACCGGGGATGTCTGAACCCGCCAGTTTTTGAGGTATAATCCAGGAAAAATTCTTCAAATTACCACCTTTTTTCTAAGTACCCATATCTCTTTTAAATATCAGCTAAACCTGTTTTTCAGGGTTAAATTGAATATCCTTAAACCCTGACCATCCAAACAAACCAGAGAAATCTCTTATTTCTTTTTTCAAGTTTCGAGTTTCGTAATTTTGGTAATTTCTTAAATTATTTATAAAGCCGTACGCCAATTTCCAGCAGATTATCTTTGCTGTCAAAGCGTCCATTATCAATAATATAGTTTAAAAATACCGATCCACCGAACCGGTTAAACTGCCCGTTTATTTCCAGACCTGTTTCCTGCCAGAAAACAGTACGTTTTCCACCCAAATCAAGCATTGTTGTACCTGTCAAATTCAGTATGTTTTTTTTCCAGTTTAACAGGGCATATCTGTATACAAGTTTGAGTTCATGCTCATAATCAGGGATATCAGACATAATTTTACGCGGTTCAATAAGTCCACCAAACTCCCTTACATAATACCCCCAGACAAAATGCCAGGAAAACCGATCAAGCGTATTCACGCTGTCAGATTCGTTGATCAGATTGTTAAAAGAGTGTATTCTGTAGTTTTTAGAACCTACCCCCATAAAAAGCATATTCCAGTAAATTGTTGGTTTTTTATCACGGTCTATTTCGTGAAAGCACCTGTGATCCAGCCCTGCCTGAAAGAACACCTCTTTTGTCCGGTACTCGTAAAATGGAGTCAAACTGAATGCTATTTCCTGAGGTGCAAAAACCAAACCTGAAACCGAATGACCCATGTTTGCTTTCTGATCGGAACGAAAGATCAGGAAATTGTTTTTCCTTATCCTCATCAGGAAGATTTCGATATTATGATTCACTTCACATAAATATTTTTCATAAAACATGCTGTCTTTCTGGAATGCAAAAAAACGCAGATCTGAATCAAATTCTACATCAGGTAAAAGGGTTACATTCTCTTTGAGAGTTTTCCAGAAATCTTCAGCATTAAGTGAAATACACAGAACAAAAATAATTGAGATTAAATACCTGATTTTCATGCATATCCTTAAGTTATTTTATACCATAATCAGTCGATTCCGGTATAAAATAACATTTTGTATGTGAAAACAGGTATTTTATGAACTTACAGGCATTATTCAGCCCTAAATCGGGAATACTCAAGAAATTTTATTCCGGAAGATTCAAACACAGACCCGGTTTTAACCGGGCCAATAAAAGCATACCTGAAAGGGACACCTGGTTTCAAAAAACAGTTCTATCCCGGAACAATAAATCGCTCTTTAATAAAACATATCTTTAACTACAGTATTGAAAATTTAACTGTAACACGTTATTTTATGCTATTTTAATTTTAAATTAAATTTTTGAGAGTTCAAATTCGTACTAGTAATCCATGAAAATACTAATTTTTATTTCAATACCTTTAATTTCAGCATTAATCGGATGGCTGACCAATTTTATAGCCGTAAAGATGATTTTCAGACCCAGGAAAGAGATTCGTTTTCTTGGGATAAGAATTATTGGCTTACTCCCTAAAAGGAAAAATGATCTTGCCAAAAAAATAGCAGACACCGTGGAACGTGAGCTTATATCACATAATGATATTAAAACTATTATTCAGTCTGAAGAGTTTCACCTTAAAACTGCCAATGTGATCAAAACCCGAATTGATGAATTTTTATGCAGTAAAGTTTATTCAAGCCCTCTGTTAACAATGTTTGTATCACCTGATGTAACATCCCGATTAACAGAAACAGTAATGGTTGAACTGGAAAAAGAGATACCTGTAGTCATTAACTCTCTTTTTGAAGCAGTTGAATCAAAACTTGACTTCAAAAAGGTCATTGAGGATAAAATTCAGGCTTTTGAAATGAACAAACTGGAGTCTATTGTATATTCAATAGCATCACGAGAATTAAAAGCTATCGAGTACCTTGGCGGCGCACTCGGGTTTGTTGTTGGTTTGATACAACTTGCAATAATCTCTCTAGGAGCTGTTTATGCATAATTGTCGCATCAATGAACATGGAAATTTTCTTTTTTTGGTGCTGCTGATAATAACAGCTTCCTATCCAGTTACCCTGAAAACTGATATAAATTCAGACAAACTCACTGTCGGTGATATTCTCTATCTTAAAATAAGTGCTAATATCCCTAAAAATTCAGTTCTCGTTCCTCCTGAAACAGAAAACCACATCAATAATATTGTTATCAAGGAATGGAACACGACAAAAACGGAATTTGAAGAGTTCGACAGTATATCGGTTGATTATACCCTGACAACATACATCCCGCAAAACTGCACCATTCCATCACTGCCATTTATCCTGAATAACTCCGAAGAAACCACTGATACACTTTTTTCAAAAGCGATTCCTCTTGAAGTAATATCAGTAATCACTGAAGCAGACAGCAATATTGATATAAAAGATCTCAAACCTCAACAAACAGCCGGCAAAGCTCCCATGTGGTGGCTTTGGGTTATCGGTTCACTTCTTTTAATAACAGTACTAATTTTGCTTGCAAAGATTCTGTTCAGGAAAACTCAAAAATCCTTTGCTCCACCTCCTCCAAAACCCCCCTTTGAGGAGGCGATATCGGCAATTCATGAACTTGAATATAAAAACTATCTCCAGAGAGGGCTTGTCAGAGAATACTGCTTTGAATTGTCAGAAATTTTCAAACGCTATATAGCCAGAAGATTTTATATCAACGCTGAAGAGTTTACTACTGAAGAGATGGTTGCATGGCTGGGCATATCCGGCCTGGAATTAAAATACCGTAACTCTGTAGAATGGTTTTTCCGTACAACCGATCTTGTTAAATTTGCACGTCACACTCCCGACAACTCAATTGTTGACCGTTTTATGAATGAAGTTATCAGTTTTCTTGAAGCAACGAAACCAATTGAAACAGAACCGAACGAAAAGCAAACCGGACAGAAAGAGACTGAAACTGCTCAAACCGGTGATGGAGAGAAGCAATGACATTCAGAAATCCTGAATTTCTTTTCATGTTTCTTTTATGGATACCCATAATATGGGTTTACATTTTACGTGAGCGAAAATCCAGGGCTGCAGTTCGTTTTTCTGATCTTGGTGTACTTAAAAAACTTAAACCTTCACTCGCAGCACGTACTCGTCATATTGTACTCGTACTCAGGCTTTTAGGTTCTGGCCTTTTAATTATAGCCCTTGCAAGACCCCAGGAAGGAAGAACAGACGAGGAAGTTTCCACAGAGGGAATAGATATAGTTCTTGTCCTTGACATCTCTGAAAGCATGCGTGCACTTGACTTTAAACCGGAAAACCGTCTTGAAGTAGCCAAACAAACCCTGATAGATTTTATCAGTAAGCGGACTCACGACAGAATAAGTCTTGTAGTCTTTGGCTCCAGAAGCTATACAAAATGTCCATTAACACTGGATTATGATGTCCTTCATCAGTTTATCGCAGATGTAACATTTACTGAATACAGCTCAAGAACAGCCATTGGGACTGCTATTGCAACGGCTGCAAACCGCCTTAAGGACTCCACTGCAAAAAGCAAAGTAATTATTTTACTTACAGACGGAGCAAATAATGCAGGTGAGATCCCTCCCCTGACAGCTGCCAAAGCTGCTTCAAAGCTGGAAATGAAAATCTATACTGTAGGAGTGGGTAAAAAAGGCCAGGTACCTATTCCGGTACAAATGCAAAATCCTTTTACCGGCAAGATTGTAAACCAGGTACAAATGATGGAATCGGATCTTGATGAAGAATTGCTTGAACAGATTGCAAGTGAAACAAATGGACAGTTTTTCCGTGCCAATAACCCCGAAAAACTCAAGGAAATTTACGACACAATCGACAAGCTGGAAAAAACCGAAATTAAAACAACTGTCTATACCTCTTATGAGGAAAAATTTTACCCATGGTTATGGGCTGGTTTTATTGTCCTTATGCTGGAACTCATTCTCCGGCATACCAGGTTTAGACGCATTCCATAAGAGAAAACGGTTATGAGATTTGGAAATCCGGAATATTTTCTTCTTTTGTTTCTGATACTGCTGTTTATCGGTTTTTTTATCTGGGCATATCAGCAGAAAAAAACCGCTCTTCAACGGTTCGCATCTCTTAATTTAATCAAAAAGCTGACTCCATCAAGTGGCTTTGGACGCCAGATAACCAGATGGACCCTGTTTTGCTTTTTCTTCGTTTTCCTCGTATTATCACTTGTACGTCCCCAATTTGGCGTAAAAATGGAAATGGTTGAACGAAAAGGTATTGATATCATAGTCGCTCTTGATATTTCGCAAAGCATGCTCGCGCAGGATATCACACCCAACAGACTTGATCGGGCAAAACATGAAATTTCCAAACTTATTGACATGCTAAAAGGTGACCGTATCGGAATTGTTGTGTTTGCAGGTGAAAGCTATGTACAGTGCCCTTTGACACTGGATTACGGGACTGCAAAAATGTTTCTTAATGCAGTAACTGTCGGATGGGTCGGTATTGAAGGCACATCCATTAGTGATGCAATAAAAAAATCAACAGAAGCTTTTCACTCCAAATCAAAAAAACACAAAGTACTTATAGTAATATCGGATGGTGAAGAACATGAGGGCAAAGCTGTTGAAGCTGCCAAAGCTGCTGCAAAAGAAGGGGTCATAGTTCACACAATAGGAGTGGGTTCCGAAAACGGTGTTCCAATTCCAATAAGCAGCGGTAACAGAAATATTGTTTACAAAAAAGATAAACAGGGAAACCTGGTAATGACAAAACTGAATCCTGTAACACTGGAAAAGGTTGCTCTCGAAAGTAATGGCAAATATTTCCATGCCCAATCGAATCTGGAACTTTCCAGAATTCTTGGAGAAATTGCAAGAATGGAAAAAAAGGATCTTGGTTCCGGAAAACTGGTCACTTATGAAGAACGATATCAGATTTTTCTTTTTATTGCACTGTTTCTTTTATTAATCGAATTTTTCATTCCGGAACGTGTAAAACAGAAAAAGGAATGGAAAGGACGGTTTGAATAATGATACTTACCAAATATCGCTGTTTCTTTTTATTGTTTGTCATTCTATTTTCCATCGCATTAAAAGAATCCTGTGGTGATGAAGTATACACAAAAAACCAGAAAGCAAATAAACTGTTTAGTGAAGGAAAATATGAAGAAGCTTTAAAGTTGTATGAAGACGCTCTTCTTCTCTCCCCCGCAGACAAAGCCCTGAAAATGAATAAAGGCTCTGCACTCTATCGGCTTGATGATTATCAAAAAGCACAGGAGGAATATCTCGAAGCCCTGACACATGAAGACAAGAAAATCAGGGCAAATGCACATTACAATCTGGGAAACATCCTGTTTCGTGAAGGTGAACAGATGTACAAATCCGGTAACCCGCAGGCAAACGAAAAGTTTAAAAACGCTCTTGAGCACTATATTCAAAGCCTTGATCTTAACCCAAATGACAAGGATGCAAAATGGAATCTTCAACTTGCTCACCAGATGATTCAAGAACTGGATCAGGATCAGGATCAGGATAAACAGGATAAACAGGATAAACAGGATAAACAGGATGATCAGGATCAAGAGCAGGATCAAGAGCAGGATCAAGAGCAGAATCAAGAGCAGAATCAAGAACAGGAACAGGATAAGCAGGAGCAGCAACAGGCCGAAGAACAGGAAGATCTGGAAAAAGAAGAAGCGATGCGTATTATAGAGTTATTTTCTGATGATGCAGACTCGTTGAATAAACCATTACAGAAAAAAGGTGCATCACGTAAACAGCCTGAGCAGGATTGGTAAACAATATGAATTACAAATACAGATTCAGATACTGCTTTTGTGAAAAAACCGGATTACCTATTACCTGTACAAAGGAGCAACTGTCGTGAGATTGCATTTAGCAGTATTGTCATTATGCTTTTTGTACGTTCATTCAGTTTTTGCGCAATTTAATTTTTCTGCAAAAGCAGAACGAACAATAGTTACTACAGGAGAACAGATTATTGTTCTGGCAACATTGGTAAGCGAAAAGAATCTTGGATCAGTACCAACACCTCCGGTATCAACAAAAGAGGGATTTTCAGTATTGCGCACAGACCAGCGTCAATCCTCCACTTCATCTATTCAGATAATAAATGGAAAAACAACCCGAAAAACAGAGATTCACTATCAGTTCTATTATTATCTGATGCCTTCATCACCGGGCAAATTCGTCTTTCCATCACTGGAGATCACAGTAGAGGGCAAGCAATTAAAAACCAACCCCATAAGTTTTACAGTACAGGATGAACCGGTAAAAAATGCTGATATCCGCACAAGTTTATCTATCAATAAAAGGACACTGTATACAGGAGAGCAGGCACTTGTCACATTCAAGGTTGCACAGCGGGCTCAGTCGTCAACGGATGTACGTGGCGGTTTCAATTCTGCACTCGAACAGATTGAAAAAGCTTTTGGATCCGATTTTTCTTTAAACCGGCTATTTACTACTCAGGTAACGACATCATCAGAACAAATCAATGGAGAACTGTATAACACCTATCTCCTCCGTTTTTCACTTTTTCCGGTTACTGCAGGAACATTTAAAGTTCCAGGTATCCCGTTTCAGTATGATGAGCTGAGACGAAGCAGACGACGAAGAGCTGATCCTTTTTTCGACGATTTTTTCAGTTCTGATTTCTTTGGCGGCGGTGTCCAAAGCATACCCAAAAATTCCATTTCCAACACCTTGACCATTACAGTCAAGCCCCTCCCGTCAACACCGGCAGGTTTTACAGGTGCAGTGGGAAAAGTCACTCTGAGTGCCAGTGCCAGTCCCCTTTCTGTTCCATCAGGTGAAGCTGTTACGCTCAGGGTCACATTAAACGCAAATACACGTTCGGGTAGTATTGGTGAAGTGCAAATGCCGCAAATTGATGAATGTGAAATATTCAAACCTGAAATCCATGTATCATCCGATACCGGCTCTTCAGGTCTTTCTACCCGTAAATCATACAAATATCTGATTATCCCCAGAGATGAAGGAACACTGGTCATTCCTCCTGTAACATTCCCATATTTTGATCCTGATGAAGGCGTTTATAAAAAAGCCAGTTCAAAACCTGTAAGTATTACTGTAACCAAAGGCAAAAGTGATTCCAAACCCCAGACACGTTATCTTACCCAGGAAGAAATACGTGAAATCGGGCAGGATATACGTTATTTAAAAACTGATGTTAAACTGCGAAACGAAACACCCCGTCCGCATCGGGACCCTGTGTTTTTTCTTCTTTTCCCGCTGCCGTTTTTCATTTTTTTTGCATCGCTTCTTTATCGATTTCAATCATCAAGACGTGAAAGAAATGCGGACATGAATTATAAACGTAAAGCAATGGCAGGTGCATTAAGACAGATATCTGCACTGAAAAAGAATGGACCTTCAATTTCCGTGTCCGATTTTCTTGGAAAAGTAGCAGATATTATCGAGCAATATATTTCTCAAAAATTCGGGTTTGCAGCAACCGGGAGAACTCTTGAAGAGCTCAAAGCAGAACTTCTTGAAAATAATGCTGACGAAAAAACAGTTTCAGATCTGACCCAGTTTGTTGAAGACCTCGACAAATACCGTTTTGGCGGAGTATCATTTGATGAAAACCAGCGCAGCTCCGTTCTGGAGAAAACCAGACAATTCCTTTCAGGACTGGAAAAAAGTAAAACCAGGAAAAGCACAGCCATGCATACAATAATAGTTTTCTTTTTTCTTTTAATCCCCTGCCTTTCCTTTTCTTCACCTGCTGACAACTGGTTTGAAAAGGCAAATCAGTTTTACACAGAAGAAAAGTATGACAGTTCACTTGTTTATTATCAGAAGATACTCGAATCCGGAGTAAACAGCAGTACCGTTCTTTACAACCTTGGCAACACTTATTACCGTCAGAAGAAGATTGGCCTTGCGCGTCTTTATTATGAAAAAGCAGCACTTGTAAACCCTGGTGATCCGGATATTCAGGCAAATATCCGTTTTGTGCGTTCAAACATTGTGGACCGTACCCCGGAACCACAGCGAGGATTTCTTGAAGTACTTATGTGGAATGTTCATATATTGTTTCCCCTTAAAACACAACTATGGATCTCTTTGGGACTTCTATTATTGATTTCGGTTCTTGTCTCTTTTTGTCTTTTTATCAGCGGCAATCTGCGTCTTTGGTTGATATATGTATCTGTCATGCTGTTTTTAGTTTTCGGTGTAAACAGCTTATCAACCGGTTTCAAGATTTACCAGTCAGAAAAGGTTTCGCATGCAATAGTACTTTCAGCTTCAGTTGATGCAAGAAACGGCCCAGACGGCAACAAAGTATTGTTTACAGCTCATGAAGGAACCAAATTTCGAATCCGTAAAACTGACGGTTCATGGTCTCTTGTCAGCCTGCCCAATGGCGTTAGTGGATGGGTAAAAAATGATTTTATCGGGAAAATATGATTTCCCAAAAGATATTACATTGCGTACCCTTATTTGTCATTTTTTTTAATCATCATTTTCACCTGGCCCACACGCCCCACGCGGCAGCAACACACCCATTTTTAAGTTTTAATAAATCAACCAACTTACAATTTATCCAATCTTCTCTCATCAACGCAGCCTCTTTCATTGTCTTAATTAGGATTTCCAGGATTTGAAGATTTCAGGATTTTGTCCGTTTTAATCCTATAATCCTATAATCTTACCAATCCTATTCGGTATCCTCGTCCTCTTGTTGCCTACCAACGGAATGCTTCTATATCATAAATTGAAATCCGAATTGCAGACCATGTCCTGTTGATGTTCCAATCAGAAATGTATAGGTGAAAGTCAGGAAAATGTTTTTGAACCCTAATTTTGCTTTGGCCAACAATCCTCCAAAGAATGGAACGGCAGTGACAAAGTATCTCGTCGTCCGGGCGCGAAAGCCCGTATAATAAATTTTTACTACCACTCTTTACATAATGTAAAATTCAAATAAGATCATCTTGTCCGCCGAGCGCACACGACCCCCGCGGTAATTCATTGCAGCCCTGAAACTCCTGTTTGGGGGCGTGTGGAAAGGTGTGTATAGTCCTGGGATTTTTACAAACCATTAGTAGTTTAAAATGAAGCAGTCTTAAAAAACAAAGAATATTTATACTATTGTAAATTTACTATCTAATATTCAATATTAGTCATTCTCATCAAAATGGATATCAACAGTGTCAAGATCTTCTGCTATATTGAAATATTTTCGAAAACGAGGAGAACTGTGTAATTTTGGGCTTTTTAAAATATTTCTAACACTATTTTTAAGATGCTTATAATGTCCTAATAAATATTTTCGTTCAGATATAAAGTTTTGTAGCTCTTCACTTTCAATTCTTTTTTTTAGTATAAAAGCTCTCTCCTTACAATAACTATAATTAGAAGAAATATATTTTATTAACAATGAATCTGCGTATATTAATTTAGTAGGTTCAATCTCTTTTAGCATTCCTCTGCAAACAATTTGTGCAACACTATCTTTTATTTCATCTGTATTGTTTTTTTCAAGAACATAATTTTTCAAATAACTTGCATATAACAAAAAACGTAAATCACCTGAACCACTATCAGCAATATACTCTGCAACCGGATACCATGGTGCAGAACTCTGAAAGAGAGCTTCTGCTGCAAATTTAGTTAGAAGTTTATTTCCATTTACACCATGCAAAAGTTTCTTCATTGTGTTTATCGCTGTTGTATCTCCCTCTATACATAATATATATACCATTATCAGAAAACTTCTACCTTTTGAATTTTCAGCAATCCTCTGAGGCCATTTTTTTATTTCAGGCTCTATCTCCCTTAAAATAACGGATGTACTACACATTAATTCTTCTTTTGTTATTCCAAGCTCCTCAGAATGGTATTTTAACCAGGACTTGAGTGCTTCAAGATGTTTTTTTGAATCAATATCTAAGCCACTTGGTCGCATATCATAACTATTTACTAACCGCATCTTAATATCTTCTCGAGAATTCTCAGTTTCTCCAGACAATAGTACAGCCAATATCAATATGAATAAACAGCTTTTTGTTTTCACTTTTTACCTCATTCGTGAACAGGGTCTCGATAGTACAATTTACCATTTCTTACAACAAACATATCTTCTAAACCAACATCGTTCATCTTTATTTCATAACCTTCCTGCCCACTCTTTTTTCCGACACCAAAAACCTTACCTCTGGGAATATCATATTTTTCCAGTTCTGAATCACCGGCAACAGCATAGCCATACATCAACAATTTACGCAAAATATTGTAATAACTGTATGTCGCTTTTGTTGTGTCATAAAAACAGGCATCCAAATTACAATCCATAGGTAAAAGTGCACCAGACGGCAGTATATCTCCTGAAATACTTGTTCCATCTTTAGCAATATCATAAATGTCTTCTAACCCTGTTGCATGACCTAATTCATGTGCTGCTGTACGAGCTATTGAAACTAAAGGCTTTTTACTAGTACCACGATATACTGCTACAGCAGCACCCCGTTTTGAATTCACCCCATTCGTATTGTTATATAATGATTGTACAAAATAAACTTCTACTCCTCCAGTTCCTCCATCAAGATCAACAAGATTATAAAAGTCCGTAGTATCAGATATTTCTCGATAATAATCTATTTTCAATGAATCATTAATTGCTCCAACCTTACCAGGATCAATATCATGTCTCACAAATTTCATTGCTACCTGTTTATAAATTTCATTCACTGTACCAAGTATCTGTTTCAGATCATCATCTGTTAAAATCTTGTTTCCGTCAGCATCATATCCAACATAAAAAGTGATCTTAACCTCTTTCTCCCATAAATGCGATATCTGAAATTCCGGTATAGCACCCTGGTCGCCAGGAAGCATAACCTTTAATAAATTATCAACTCCTGTTCTGTTCGATCTGGACTTAATTCTTCCCTCTTTCCCATACTCATATTCATTCTGTATGTCAACCCAAAGCACATGATCAGATCTCCATATTATCTTTTCTCCCGAAAATGACGGATCTGCTCCCTTAACATCAATACGAAAAACACTATAATCTTTCGTACCTAATCCACTTGGATTTTCAACAGGTGGTGAAACTACTGCAAAATTATCCGCATTCCTGTTTGACACCGGCTCTGCAATCACATTTTTCCATACAGTGGAAACAAGAATCTTCTCCGCCCTGGTTTGCACTATACCAGTTTCTCCATCACTCTTTTCCCTTACCATTACCGTCAAACTGTTCTCCCCACCCGCTTCAGCTATAATATACCCTTTCCCCTTAGATAATATATCCGAAACATAACAGCTTCTGGTAAGAACAATAGAATTTGAACCCTTTTCACCATAAGTACCAGTAATATCAGGTAAAATCTGCGTTTTAGTATCAGGAGAACTGTTGCTTACAAATAACTTTATTCCGTCCGTTACCTCTAAAACATACTCTTCCTTGTCCTCTCCCCAGAAGTTTCCCAAATCTTCCGGAGGTGTCAGTAATAATTCATACGAATACCCTACTATCGTATCAAATGAATTTATCTGGCCAAATGCAAGAAACAAATCCCCTGTGCTTATATATTTATCAATAACTATAACCGGCTCCATATTCCCATTCAATAACTTTTTAACCCTTAACTGTACGGTGCTGCCGCCCGGCCCATTTGATTCCAGTTCTGCACTATATTGGTTTCTTTTATTTATAGTAAGACGGTTTATCTCAGCTTCTGTACCCTGTGCCTTAAATTCTGTTACTATATTCATCTTATCAAAATATGCGCTGTCTATTGTTATAAGTTTCTTCTCGTTTTGAATTACCGCAGAGTTATTCTTGTCTTCATATATTTTTTCCTTACCGTCTTCCTGCTTTAGCGTAAAAATTTTGAACAAATTCGCTCCATAGCCACTTACCAATGTACCTGTAATATCTCTAAGCGTACTTTTTTCTTCAGCCAAAGAAAACTCAGTGTTTATCGGTTTTATTACCCCTGTTGTATACTGTATGGGTAACCTGACAGAATGTATACCTGTATAATAAACCTGCTTACTGGTGTCCCCTGCAATATTGCCCATAACCCATAATCCGCTTTCCTTAAATCTATTAAACTTTGCTGTATCATTTGCCGGAATAATAATTCTATGATGCCCCTCTATTATAGCATCAGTAAACATATTCAAACTATCCGTACCATTTGCTATATATAATTTAATGTTATCCGATTTATTAAATAAAACTCCTGCTCCACAATTTTCTGAAACGCTGTAATCAAGAAATTCACATTCATAATACAATCTCGTATATCCCTCATAAAAAGCATAATTTTTCCGTTTTCTTTTCTGCTCTGCCGTATCATAATCCAGTACTGTACCGTAATTTTTCACATACACAGGGTCAATAACCGGCTCCTTGTTCCATTGAAGTACTTTTTCGTGTATTTTTTTCAGCCGCTGTAATCCCTTTTCACTTGTACGTATGGTTCCCCAGTTACGGGGAACATTATCCATAAACTGTATATAATTAGTGAATATCCCCTGAGAAGCTTCAATACTCTTTGGTAATGGACTGTTATGTGATAAAGAATGATCAAGCATAGCACAAATAAGTATCTTTGCTTTAACA
>DATGNN010000119.1:0-4813 GCA_035306725.1 Chitinispirillaceae bacterium
TTTGTCCGGAAAACGTTCATAGGCTTCAGATGCAAGTGATAAAAAGTCTTTCTGGAAATTAATTATGTTATGTTTCTGAACCTGTCGTTTTTTATTCAAAGTGCCGGTAGTAATAATCTGTTCACATGGTTCAAAAAAGCCATTCTCCTTTTTGCGAATCATTCCAAGCCGCTCCAGAACTTCAATTGCCTTTTTCGCCTGTTCATTTGTTACAGGTGGTGTAAGCATATTTGCAAGGGTGCGATAATCGGTGCCATCGAATGGATAAAGTGACAGCAATGCCCGGACAGCACTGTAATACCATTTGGAATAGTATTCATACCGGGATTCCTCCATTATATGAGCTTTTGATTCATGACATGCCATCATCCGTTCCAGATAGAATTTACGTTCTTTAACCGTATCAGCATCTGTAAAAAATACCATCGCTTCAAAATATTCAGTTTCCCGTTTCGTATGACCGATAGCCTCAGAAAATTTGGAAATTGCCCGCCGTGAAAGAGACTGTTTTCCGTCAATAACATCCTTATAAAGGCCGATAGATCTTATTTTTGCCTTGTTTGCAAAGTATCGATATGAGAAAAATGAGTTGAGTTCTTTTTGTTCCCTGTAATAATCTCTAAGATAATTACGATAATCGGTATAATCAAATATTCTTATGGTAGATTTTGAACAAGTCATATTTTTATCCATCCGGTTACAGTATGTAATCAAAAACTGAATATTTCCATTTATTCATTTCCCGTTTCTTTTTTTTTCGGGTATTTCGGGTTCAATATGCAGATTATGCAAGAAATCTTTATGAACCTGTTTATCGTATTAAATCCGGTATATAAATTCTATAATATATTGTTCTTTTAATTCAATGGTGCGAATCTGCATAATTATAATAAAAAACTGTTCCATAAACTGGAACACCCTAAAATATTTATTCATACCCGATTTTATTATAATTCAAGATCGTCTGGGTTGCCGGGCGCACTATTTAAGATTTTAAAAAGATTATATGGGGGTTAAAGACCGCATTTTGTGTGTCCTTCGGGCACCTCTATTGCAGTTCTAAGCCTGGTTTTGGTGGGGTTGGTGCCGATAGAGGCTATAATGATCAAATCCCGATTTTACATCGGGTCACGCACGAAGACTATTTGCTGTAAGGATTACCTTTAATAGTCAGTGTTGTAAAAGTTCACTGTCCACTACACACTATCTACTGATCTTTTCAATTCACCAAGAGTTTTTGGTACAACTATGGACTATAATATTCAAATCCCAACTTTGTTTTCAAATGTTGGGGGGCTTGTGCGCTCAGCGTACATGGGATCTATATCCTGATAACCCCAGGATGTACACTCAGTGTAACATAATATTTTTATCATAAAATATCAGGCATAGAATAATGCACTCGGCGCACAAGAACATCTGTCTTTATTGCAATTCACAAGTCAACTATCTCCCTGTTACAGAGACTGTCTGAGCACTCATTTTATCGTTAGTACCTGCCTGAAGCAGGTAGACTCCGGGGGAAACACCTTTTCCAAGTTCAACTGAATGAAATCCGGTTCCAAGCACATATGTTTTTGAATCAACTATTCTGCCTTTGAAATCACTCAGCCTGAACATTCTCTTTCCAGTCCTGTCGATATTTACCGAGCACAGCACCAGCCCATTTTTTACGGATACAGCCAGAGGGTCTTTCGATACAGGCACGAAGGATTTTTTGATTGTCCGGGTTTGCTCGTCCGGGGGAACGACAATATTATTCAGCCCGTTTCCCTGCATATCTGTCAATGCAAGAACGAGAGTTCCATCCTTTACCAGAACATTATCTGTGTCAAACTGTGTAAAATCTTCCATTGTGTGCGTAGCCTTTGACCATCTCGAGTTATCTAATGTATTGAAATCGTCTGTCCATTCAAGGGTAAACGTCTTGTCCTGCTCCGAATAAGAGTAGTACTTTATCCAGTTTACAAACTGATACTTTGGTAAAATATCAGCACTGAATGGTCCAACCCAGCTCGAAATAGCGTTTGCCCACATATTGAAGCGGTAAGACTGTGGGATATTACGACAGTCTTCAACCTGGTTTTTGGAATCTCCGGTTTCTGTGCGCCTGACTTCCTTACCATCAAAAGAAAACGAAATGTAGTCTGGAGTCCATTCTATTATGTATGTATGATAATCTTCTGCAGGGTTCACATTTAATTGTGGAAAATATTCAGATGTAATTCTTCCATCAGCAGTACCGGTAATGATATTTGTCTGGAATCTGTCGGTGTAGCGGCCCAGGACCTCAATATCGATTTCCCGCCATGGATTTCCAGTTCCGGTCATCCATCCGTCATTTTCGTAGGTAAAAAAGGTGGACAGGATGCCATCGCCCTGCGCAGTTCTCATTCTTAGTTCATAACGCCCATAAAGCTGCTGGTCGAGTGAAAACAGTTCTCCACCTCTTACCTGTATTTGCGAATAAGCGATTGAAACAACAAATGTCAGCACCAGAATTAAATTTCTCCACATAAGAATCCTTTCTGTTTTGTTTGATATTTATCATAATAAGATAAAAAAGGAAATAGAAAACTACTGGCCGGAAATATTATATATTAATTAAAGTGTTTACTGTTTATTTAAATCATTTAATAATGTGGAGTTAAGTTATCAGAAGACATCCGGCCCGGGATAAAATCGCAGCAATCATCCAGAAACTGCTTCATGATGCCACTATAGACACACTGCCCTCAGTGCGTCAGTTATCCAGGCTCAGCGGAGTTTCACCATCAACGGTGTGGAAAGAGATATCTCTCCTTCAAAAGAACGGAAAGCTGTTAACGCGCTGGGGACACGAAATAAAGATTGTTAAAAGGGGATCCCATTCACCTGTTTCTAAAAGCAAAGTAACCAGGCAGCCCAAATGGCAACTGATCCGCGACAGGATCTCAAATGATTTTCTTAACGGACACTATCGCCCCGGTACACCTCTTCCGGGCATAAAAGAGCTGCAGTTGCGATATTCTGTCTCTTATCCTACGATCATAAAGGTTCTGGATTCTCTTTGGAGTGCAGGAAGTATCGACAGGTCGGGAAGACATTACCAGATTGCTCGATCGAACGGCTGCATACGGTGGCGGCCGAAAATAGTTCTGATCAGTGCAGGTACACCTTCGGGGAAACCAAAAATTACTACAGAGCGCGAAAGGGAGTTTTACCATTATTTATCACTTGAAGCAGCCTGGGCACAAGTGGATCTTGAGCATGTTTTTTATGAAGACTGGGGTGCAAAGCCGATTTTCTACACACCTCTTCAACAACAGACCAAATTGACTGATAACGACAATGTGCTGGGCTATATTCTCTCATCATGGCACATCAGGGATTACACTAAATGTCTGCGATGGCTCAGTGTTTTCAAAAAACCGGTAGCAGTGTGGATAGAAAAGGCTTTTGATGATGTCAGGATGATGCGCTCGCAAAGGGCATATTTCAATATCGGTTATTCTACAATACCCGGCAGACGCATGGGTGAACACTTTTTGAAACTGGGGCATAAAGAGGTAGCTTATTTATCTCCGTTTCACGGGAGCAAATGGTCGCAGGAAAGATGCGCAGGATTATTTAACATTTACAAGGAAATGGGTAAATCATATAAAATTCATCCATTTACTAATAGTAGCGCTTCAAGTGAATGGGATTTTCAGGACCTGGCCCAGAAAGGGGATGTAGCGCGTCAACAGGAACTTCTGTTCAAAACAGTTTCCGGATCTCTTCATCAGTGTCTAAGACTCCGCATGGACCAGTTCAGATATGACAGCTTAAGGTATATTCGTGATTCCCTCATACTGAAGAGCATGGAGGAGCATGTTTTTCGCATACTTGAAAACAGGTCTATTACTGCCATTGCGGCTGCAAACGATCTCTGTGCCCTTCTTGTGCTTGACTTACTAAAAAGCCTCAGGGTTGAAGTTCCACAGCGGATTTCCCTTGCCGGTTTCGACAATACATTTGATTCTCTCACCAACAGGCTTACCAGTTACAGTTTCAACACACATTCACTTGTAAGAGCGATGATACGTCACATTACAGGCGATCCTTTTTCACCCGGTGCAAAACAGATGCAGTTTTTTGATGGTGAAGTAATTGAGAGGGCAACTACACAGGTGCTTAAGTAAACCAATAGACGTTTACTATTTTTAAAAAGTGACCTCATAAAAGACTGTAATATCAATAAAAAACTCAAATTAACAATTAATACAATGTTGAAGTAAGCTTCAACGAAAATTTACAATGAAAATCAAAAAAATGTTATTTGATGAAAAATAATCTTATATATGAGATCATATTAAAGGACAAGATCAGTTTCCTTATAATCAAAAAGTAACGTCAGGGCTAATTGGTCCTGGCGTTTCACTTTAAAACCCGGCTGGTAAATATCTGCTCAATTCCCCGTGGAACATCCATTTCTGGCCTAAAAACAATAATTGTTGAAGTATCCTTCAACAGATATTTGCTCAAAGCCTTATTATTTCGGGTAATATTTTAATATTTATTTTATATTAAACAAATAAGGAGAAATTAGTTCAACAGAAAGTTGTAACAAAAAAATCGATTTAAACGTATAAGCTGATATTAAACCGGATAAGTATCAAGTTATTGCCAGATAATCAGCTCGTGTTAAATCGATAAATTTTAAATGACTTAAAAGTAATTGCGTTACAGTGAAAGGACCGGGTTCCATGTGTACTAAACATTTTAAGACATCAATACCTGTTTTAGCTGTTGTTTGTGTATTTCTTGCCGCAGCTTGGGTTTGTCGGGCCCA
>DATGNN010000120.1:0-4927 GCA_035306725.1 Chitinispirillaceae bacterium
AATGTACTGGACCCGTTTTCCGTTTCTTCAGAAAGCCGAAATGGTTCATGTGGAAGAATATCAGTTGATTGAAACACCTTTGTTGTATTAAGCACCATCGAACGCATGAAACTGAATGCCCGCAAAACATTACTTTTTCCGCTGGCGTTTGCACCATAAATTGCAGCACTGGTAAGAAGTTTGTAATCCCGAACCGTAGTAACATTTTTTTCGTTGTTAGTTCCGGAAACCATACTTAAAGTCACCGGTTCCTTTATAGACCTGAAATTTTCCACCATGAATTGGATAAGCATACATTCTCCTTTAAAACCGTGTCGTCTACTGAAATATAATTAGTATCTGCAAAATTTGTACAATTTTTAAGATTATTTCGGGCAATTATCCAATAATAGTTTAATTTGAACTTATGTTATCTTTCAACAATCACTTGTTTACCAGTCTATTATGCACAAAATCAATTGTGTTCAATAATGCCTTTTCCCCCAAAAAGGCTTGAGCATAGTAATATTGACCCAGAATGTCGTTTGTGAAAATTTCGATTTTTATAATGATGGCACTTGTGGAAAGATTCAGAACCGCCGTCCTGACCAAGAAAATTCCATAACACACTGATCACTTATTTTTCCCGTTCGCCGAGGTGTATCTTGTGCTGACTCTCGTTGATAAAAAATTAAAATCCCAGGATCTGTTTATATTCCTTTTTTACTTGTAACCTCATTAAACTATATTGAATAGACGCTTATGTATAGTTATGTAATTGCACAATCTCATCAGCGCAGTTTATACAGAAAAATCAGTTTTCGTAATCTGGAATAATGAGATATGGATGTTCTATGAATGATTGCAGATTATCCATTACTGTAGTAGCAATTTTTGTGCTTTCTGTTACCGGTACAGGCATATCAGAAATTATTAGCGGGGAAAAACTGACACCCGAAATGATTCGCGGTATTCGTTTATTGTACCCGGATTATGATCCGGACTGAAAACAGTTCAATGTGTATACACCGTAGTTTATATAGATGGCATCTGGATTAATGCCATCCATCTAAAGTTTCACTTCGAAAACATAAAGAATTAAACATTTTTATTTCTGTAATTTTGTCTGGCTTTATAGAGTTTTTCGGTAAACCCACCGTTTTTAATAAAGTCCTGCTCAAGCCGCTGCAACTGTTTCCACAGTAGAAAACTGGCCTGGTTTATCAGGCATATCATTATGTTTGCAAATTCATCAGGGGGGTTGGTTTCCCAATCTGACTTGTCCGACTTTCCTGAATACCCAGATCTTACTTTAAGAGCCTCAGGATCGTCTTTTTTCCATTGGTGCAGACCATGCTGCCTTAGATAATCTTCGTAATCCAGCAGTAGTTCGCCAAGGCTGGCTCGTGCAATAGCGGTTAATTTGAGCTCTATTTTCTTTGATGTTGCAGCGGCAATACTTCCTTCTGCAATATTCTGAACGCCGCTGCGTGCGGCTTGTACCATCTGATCGTGTGTTCTGGAGCGCCTTTCTATAAAACGGTTACAGAATATAACCGTAGCATCGTATACCTGCTGCGCAACCTGAAAGCTGCGCAATTTTCTGAAACCACCATGCTTCGGGATAAGATCGGGCAACACAGAATCGTTAACAGGTGCCATGATGAATCCTTTTTTAAATGGTTCGAAACTCGTTTCAGTAATTTATTAAAGCCTAATACCGCGTACAGGTTTGAAAAAATTATAGTTTATAATAAAATCTTTATGCCCATGAGAATATCTTGTCTGAAAAAGATTATCTGTTTAATTCAAATTACATACAGTAATACTATCGTGTCAATTACAACTGATATAATCCACTCTGAAACAAAATCAGATAACAGTAATGCTATCTTATCCCTGTTTAAAATAATTTCGATTATCTGTTACAATACAAAATTCTTTTCAGAGCAGATCAGGGATAACAGTCATATAACCCGATTCATGACTGAAAACAAGCCGCTTACCAATATTGTAATCCGATTCATGGCTAAAAATAAATCGCCTGGCAATATTGTAATCCAATCCTTGACAGTAACAATATCAGGTATCATTTCTCTGATTAAACTATTGTCATATAATATTCCTGATACCTTTCGGGCAGATGAATTCCAGTCCCCCACGGTTTCTGATAAGGATTTATCGTCATAACAGATACCTGAATACTTTTTTGTCAACATTTCAGATGCTGAACAGATATCAAAAACGGTTCCGGGTAACAATTCAGGAATCCAACAGTTATCAGAAATGGTTTTATCCTGGTTTCGGGCTGCCCGAAACATATCAGGAACCGTTTCGGGTATATGTCTGGAGTCCAAACAGATATCAGGAACAGAACCAGATACCTGTTCGGGAAACAAACAGTTATCAGGAAACGTTTCAGACTACAGTTTGCCTGCGTAATCGTTGCCGAAGTGTTTTTTTGTCAATAGATTTATGATAAATACCAAAACCTGGTCTGGTATAACCTGAAACTCGGTCCGGTTCTGGATTTTTATGTCAATACAGAGTTCGCTTGAACCAGCCCGGCTATCTAAAAGTAAATAAAAGTACATGTCATGAACTGCTGTAAAAAAACAGGAAATCAGATTTTCAACAGATCAGACTCCTGAAATATGGTCAAAAAACAGTTCGGGTATTGACTTTTTTCATGAAATCATATATTTAACCATAGTAAACCCAAGTAAACCGGAACGAAAATTTTTTCTTCACGGGATTTTCTGTTTTCCGGATATTATCAACACATTTTAAAAGGAGACGGTATATGAACGTCCTTTTTTCTCTCAGTACAAGCGGCCTGGCCGTAGCCATTCTTACCACCACTGCAATGCGCATTATTGCAATTGTGGAAAAGTATCTTTCGGGTAACGAATTTGTCGCAGGGATTGTCGCAAAAATCAAAGTAGAGCTCGAAAACATCAAAGCAGCTTCAGCAAGAGGCCGATCAAGCAGCTACACTGAGCTTATTGCAGAGAAGGATCAGAAACGGGACGAACGCTACAATGGTCTTGTCTGTCTGATAAAAAGCAAAATGTTAATGACTGATGATCCGGATGTAACCCGTGCTGCAGAAGTAGTACTGCACAGTATTGAAAAACTTGGAACAGGTGTTGTCTCAAAAAGCTACTCCCGTCAGACACAGCTCCTGTCAGTGTTATTTCAGGAACTGGAATCGGAGCAGGTTGCCGCAGCAATTACAACCCTGAACATTGAAACTGAAGTAGGATTGCTGCGTACAGCACAGCAGGAATTTGAAGATGCAGTTCAGAAAAAAAATGAAGAGATCTCTTCACGTGCTGGTCAAAGCTCTGTTGTTACTTACAGCAATCTGAGAAAATATCTCTCTGCTCTTCTTGATCATATCGCCTTTAACGCATCGGAAGATGTCAGTCCTTTCACTGAGGCAGTTCCGGAGTTAAATGAAGTGATAACCATTGCAAAAGCATCAATAGGCAGTGGTGGCGGATCCGGTGGCAATGAACCGCCTGAAAGTGAGGATTTTCAGGAGACAATGACAACTACAGAATCTTGAAAAATATGCCTCTTTGAAAGAACATATTTTTACAGGTACATATAAGGAAGCTGGATTTTTGCAGCATCTATTCGGATTCAAAAAGCCCCGCAGTATAACTGCGGGGCTTTTTGTCCGCTTGGCCCTAAATTTTCAGCGTGGAATATTTATTCCAGATCTTTCTTTTCGTTATGGAAATAATTTCTGATACTGATCCTGTATAAGACAAGATTACCTTATCTGTCTCCATTCAGAATATTTCCCAGAATGCCGCCGCCAATACCACCCACACCGCGTGATTCATCTTTGGTTGCACGTGTGGCAGAGATTATACGGTCAGCAAGACGCGAAAACGGGAGGCTTTGAAGATATACTTTACCAGGTCCTCTAAGTGTTGCAAGAAATAATCCCTCACCTCCAAAAAGAGCATTTTTAAATCCACCAACAAATTGAATATCATAATTCACCGATGGCTGAAATGCAACGAGACATCCGGTATCAACCCGTAAAGACTGCCCGATTTCCAGATTTTTTTCGACAATTGTACCGCCTGCATGTATAAACGCCATCCCGTCACCACTAAGCCGCTGCAGTATAAATCCTTCACCACCGAATAATCCTGCACCTAGTTTTTTTGTAAAAGCAATATCAATATCAATCCCCCTGGCAGCACACAGAAAGCCATCTTTTTGACAAAGCATTGTGCCGCCTGCTGATGATAGATCAACAGGGATAATTTTACCAGGATATGGGGCTCCGAATGCAACTTTAGCCTTACCTCTTCCTGTGTGAAGAAAGGTAGTTATAAAAAAGCTTTCGCCTGTAAGCATCCGTTTGAACCCCTTGAAAAGGCCGCCGTCTGCATTGGTTTGCATCTGAATCCCGTCTTCCATGTACATCATGGCACCAGCCTCAGCACGCACCCCTTCACCCGGATCAAGTTCAATTTCCACAAGCTGCATATCATCGCCAATAATTGTGTAATCAATAACGTCTGCCATATTGGTAATTCCTTTCTATATAGAAACATACAATTCAGATAGATTATTGTCCAGAACCGGGATTTCCTTTTTGGGTAGTAATTTTCAATCATTGTATTTAACCATAGGTTTTCTTCCAAAACCGGCCCTTCAAAAGAGCCCGCGCGAAACGTCCCGGCTAAATATCCTCTATTACATTATATTATGTTATGTTATGTTATGTTATGTTATAACATAACGCTTTCGGTTACAAACAGTCAGAAAACAATGAGGTGAAAACAATGAAAAAAACAGGCATATTTGGCATACATTCTGTTCTGATTTTTGTCCTGACTGCGGGTTCGCTCTCTTTTGCTGACATCGACACTGTTGAACATATCCATAATCAGAATCTCGATCTTGATGGCAAAGTGGAAAT
>DATGNN010000121.1:0-4440 GCA_035306725.1 Chitinispirillaceae bacterium
ACTATTTAGTAATAACACCTGTTAAAAATCCAGTATTCAAGCGAGTATACCTATGGGAACTACATCAAACACACCTGCATTCCCTGTTGAAGAACTGAAATCTCTTCAAGCAGAAATAACGGAATTAAAAAATGCCGAAACCCGTCTTCGAAAACTTGTCGAGCAGTCACGTGATGGGATTGTTATTCTCGATTCAGATTGTAAAGTATTCGATGCAAATCAAAAATTCGCTGATATGATTGGTTACACCCTTGACGAAGTCTACAATCTCTATGTCTGGGACTGGGATAAAACTTTTACTCCAGAAATCATTCGAGAGCTGGCGTTGGATGTGGATGAAAGTGGCCACCATTTTGAAACAGTACACACACGGAAAGATAATAGCAAATATGATGTCGAACTTAGTAATAGCGGTACTATCGTCGGTGGTAAAAAACTCATTTTCTGCATTTGCAGAGATATTACCGGCAGAAAACAACATGAAGCACAACTTAAGGAAAGCCAGGAACAGCTCACGACTTTTATTGATAATATTCAGGGTATTGCCTACCAGATCATGCTTTCAGATATTGACACTTTTACCCCGCGACTTTTTAGAGGTGCAATTGAAAAAATCACCGGGTATAACCTCGAAGAATTTTCAACAAAGAAAAACTGGAACAACCTCATTCATCCGGATGACCTCGGTCGCGTCAAGGCCATTCGAAACCGATTTCAGGAAAATCCTGACTTTGAGGCAGCTCTTGAATACCGGTGTATTGCAAAAGATGAATCGTTACATTGGGTAAAGGAACATGCACGTCTTGTAAAAATCGGCAATACAGAATTGTTGCATGGTACTATTTTCGACATCACTCAGCAGAAACAGGCAGAAGAAGAAAAACTGAAACTTGAGGAGCAGATCCGACATTCCCAAAAGCTTGAAGCCATAGGGACACTTGCCGGCGGGGTCGCACATGATTTCAATAACATCCTTAGCATTATTATGGGATACTCTGATATTGCTATTAAAACCATACCTGAAAAAAACCCTGCCTGCAGTTACATTCATCAGATCAGTAAAGCATGCAATCGCGCAAAGGATATTATTCAGCAATTGCTTGCATTCAGCAGAAAAGTCGATCCAAAAAAGTCGCCATTCAATGTTGAACCGGTAATTACTGAAGTACTTACCTTTTTGCGGTCCACTCTTCCATCAAATATTGAAATACGTCAAAATCTTAATACTAACAATGAGATAATTCTTGCTGATCCGACACAAATACATCAGGTGATAATGAACCTCTGTGTCAACTCAGCCCAGTCAATTGAAAACAGAGAGGGAATCATTACCGTAACCGCATCATCTGTATTTAGCTGCATCAACAATTTTGAGGCGTGCGTGGACTTACCTGAAGGACACTATATCAAAATTGAAGTTATCGACAACGGACCGGGTATTCAACCGGAAATAGCAGATCGGATATTCGACCCCTACTTCACTACACGGTCAAACAGCAAAGGCTCGGGAATGGGGCTTTCTGTTGTTCTCGGGATTGTCCACAATCATGGAGGCTGTATCACCATGAACAGCAGGCCCGCATCCGAAACTACATTCACGGTCTATCTACCAGTTGTCAATATTAAAACGAAAGTATCTACTGAAAACAAAGAGGCACCTTGCACTGGCGCGGAATCGATTCTATTTGTTGATGACGAAGAGGATATCACTATTATCGGAAAACTCCTTCTTGAAGATCAGGGTTTTCGAGTACAGACTGAAGTCAATCCTCTGAACGCACTTACTGCATTTCGGAACAACCCGGATAACTACGACTTGATTTTTACCGATATGACCATGCCCAACCTGACCGGAGATGCACTTTTTAGGGAAGTACGGAAAATATGTCCCGGAATTCCGGTAATTCTCTGTACCGGGCATAGTGACTATATTAATCAGGAAGATGCACTGGCAATGGGAGTATCTGCATATATCAATAAGCCGCTTCGCGGCAAAGAGCTGGTAAAAGTCATCAGATATGTTCTTGATAAAAGAAAAGATTCAACATTGCCACCCTAGTTCAGTGTTTATATATGACCTGAATCAGACGATTCCTTTACACGATCTGCTTCGTGGATATTGGCAAAAGAATCAGATCCAGAACGTTTAATATTCATTCGTGCACGATTACGATAACGATAACGATAACGATAACGATTACGACAACGATTACGACAACGATTACGACAACGATTACGACAACGACAACGACAACGGTGAAAGGTAGATATGACCTTCACAGCCATAAAACGCTTTCTGCTCAATGTGGCTGTGCAGCTCATTCCCGCACTGCGGGACAAGCTGTAAATTAATCATCCGATTTAGGTTTTAGTTTTTTGGCTAATTCAAGTCAATTTTCAATCGACAGTTCTCTCATGTTAACATGTTGGAGCAGGCTCAAACATGTAACGAAAAAATCCTTAGACTGTCTTTTAGGTTACTGTTTTTATAAAAAACCTGTTGGGTCTTGTTGGAAAGTGATCCTAAAGACCACGGGTAAACAAAAGACTTCTCCTTTTACCTGTCGAACATTCCATTCTTAATATAAATACACCGGATGCAAAGTTGATTTTATCATCAAGTTGAAATGAATTGTATCCTTCATCTGCTCTGCCTTTCAAAAGATCCCGAATTTTTTTACCAGACACACTGAACAGAGAAACTGAAACTTCAGACGCTTCCGGTAAATAAAAGGATACCCTGTTTTTAATTATTGACAAATCTACACCATCATTTTTAATTGATCTGGTTTTAACACTTTGTTCTCCATTGGATAAAACATCACTGCTGTAAGTAATCACATCAATATTTGCGGCTCCTTCTTCGGTAAGCGATGTCAGCTTTATGACATTTTCACCTTTTGCAAAATCAATAGAAATGTTTACCAGATTCCAGTTTGTCCATGCGGATGTAGATAGCATGCTTATCGATTCATGTTGTTCAAAACCATTTACAGATACCGACACGGTTCTGTCTTCAGATGAACCATTTGCATACCTGAATGTTAGATCTGCTGTTACTTCTTCATTTGCATAAATTATCCATGTAATATAGGAGCCAATTGCATTGGTTGCATTCAAATAGCCATCTCCAATAAATCCTTCATTCGTACTTTCTATAACTCCATCAAAATCAGAAGCATCTTCTCCCTGTATTGAACCGATACACGGCTGGGCACCAGATTCTCCCCCAACACATATACCGCAATCATCTAAATATGCATTTCCTCCCCAGTCTCCATTACAATCCTGAATGCAGGGTTGTTTCCCGGTAGTACCTCCGACACATACACCACAATTGTCAATGTAAGCTGTACCTCCCAACACACCTTCACAATCTTCGACCGGCTCGCCATTTACCAGTGTAATATCTGGAACCGGAGCACCGTCTGCAAAATAGTATCCGACATGCGGTGGCTGATTATACGCGACATTTTGCCATGCCACACTCAATCGATAAATCGGATCGTGCATTAGTGTATAGTTTTTTCTTTCGGTGGGGATAGTTGTTGTAAAAACCAGCAACGCGTTATTATCACCATTTCGCCAGATTACTTCTTCACGCCAGTCCCCCAGAATATCCGCAGAAAGTCCGGGAGTAGCTTTTGTTCCATTATTTTTTGCAGCTCCGAAGTTGTATGCGGTAAGCAGCCGGTTAACCCGGCCATTCGCGTCAACGTTATCAATAACTTCACCGTCCAGAAGTTCCCTTTGAACATCACCGTCCCAGTAAACAAGAAAATTTACCGAGAAACCGGATGCGGAAATAGTTTCTCCTTTTGAGTTGTAAATTCCGAATCCGTTTGATGCCCACGCTTCGGCACCGCGATGTCCCGGATGCACATCACCGGCCACACCTCTTCCGACATCACCGGCATTTTGACCTTTTCTCCAGATTATTTCACCTGTTGCAGCATCTCTGAACGAAACTGCGGGATCATCCCATTCATGAGGCATGAAAAATTCCAACCCTGGACGATCGGGGTCCAGATCACCCAGATGCCCTGCGTCACCATGTCCCAAACCCGTGGTATATAAACCAGTGCCATCATTATTGATCGCGCAGGAACCGTACATGATTTCGTCGGCACCATCATTATCAACATCTCCGACTGCAATATTATGGTTGCCCATACCGGCATATCCGCTGTTTCCCCTGTCGTTGCTGTCAAAGGTCCAGCGATGAGTGAGTTTTGATCCATCCCAGTCCCATGCAGCCAGAACAGTTCTTCCGTAGTATCCCCTGCACATGACCAGTGAAGGATGAACACCATCCAGATAAGCGATACAAGCTAAAAAACGGTCGACACGATTGGTATTATCACCGGCTTTTCCCCAGCCATCGGATGGATATCTGTCTGGTATATAGTCAACAGTTGTCAGTTCTTCACCAGTCAGGCC
>DATGNN010000122.1:0-4122 GCA_035306725.1 Chitinispirillaceae bacterium
GAATGCCGGTTTTGCCAGAATTGAATTTAATTGTGGATTGTCTGCTTCAGCTCTTTTCATTGATAATGTCAGCCTGGTAAAAAAATTCTCTACAAGATCAATATCAAGATATGCCGTTAAAGAAAACACGCATGAAAAAAATCAAGTCTTGCCTGATGTCATTATCTCATTCGGAAGAAAAATCGATTGTCGTAAGTTCAATAATATAAATACAAAACAATCAGTTTTTGATATAATGGGAAGAACTGTTATCAGTAACAAATATATTCCGCAAAGAGATGAATTGAAAGTTTCTCCTGGAATGTATATCACAGGTCCAAATATGAGTAATAGGTGATAAATCTGTATACAACCAATACCGGATCCAAAATGAGATATAAACCTAAAATATCAATGTCGAAAATATTGCAATCAGAAAAAAAATGCCTGTATTACTGGATAATTTTTGTTGTGTATTTTGTGATGTTTACCTGTGCTCAAGATACAACAGGTGTTACCCGTTTCATAATAATCAATTGTCCATCTGATGCTGTTGTTAAAGCAGATGGAAAAATCATTAATCATGATATTGGTGGATGGTATACAGTTTCTGTTGGAGAAAAAAAAATCCAGATCCATAAAAACGATTCAGTTGTATTTTCTTCCAATTTTAATTTTAAACAGAATGAGGAAAAACGGATTGTTTTCGATTGCAGTATAGACTGTGCCGGTGTGGAAATAAACTCGAGTCCGTCTGAAGCTCAGCTTTTTATTGATGATGAAGACTATGGAATGGTACCTTATCAAAATTACTATACAAAACCGGGAAAACATAAAATCAAATTGAATTTACCCGGCTATAAACCGATAAATGAGGAAATATCCCTTTCTACCGGTAATATTGGTAAACACAGTTTTTTACTGGAACATTCAAAGGCATATAAGGATTCTATTGCCTCTGTTAAACTTAAGGAAAAACGGGCACGCCAGAGATGGCGAAAAGTTATTTTCGGGGTTGTCACGGCATCACTTGCAGGAACCGGGATATATTATGAGATACAGGCACGCTCCAGTGTATCTGATGCAAACCAAATGGCCATGGAATATGACAATGCAACGGCAGATTTCGCGCACTATAAGAAATCCTATTCTGAGTGCAGAAAAGATGCCAAAAAGTCGATTGATTTGAGAAATATCCTGCTTGGTACTGCGGGTATAGCTTTTGCCGGTTTCGGATTTTCATTCATTTTCTGATTCGTATTATGTTTACTGATTTGAAGCAGCAGGTTTTAATGATTTCAAGGATTTTCCAATATCAGTATTTAAATACCCTTTTTGTAACAACAATTGGTTTTGTTGTTGCATGTACCAGTATTGATAATCCAAAGCAGTGGGATAATCCACTGGACCCTTATGGAATTAACTATCACCCTCCAAAAGTATATGCTGGGAACGACACTACTGTTGCAGTAAACCAGGAAATAAAAATCAGACCTTTGGGTTCGAATGAAAATGTAAGTGTTTTTTGCTGGAAAAAAGGTGATAATGAGTGGGATACGCTTCCTGTAACTGAACCTTATACTTTAAAATGGACAAAACCTGCAGATACAGGTGATCACAAGATTTATATCAAAGCTGTTAACAGCAGCGATCAGGTTTCGTTGCCGGACAGTTTGACCGTTACTGTTGTATTATATAAACCTCTGATTGAAAAAATTGCAGACACTTCTGTAAACAGCAGTGCAGAAGTTTTCATAAATTTTACTGCAGAAGATCCTGATTGCGAAATCGTTAATTATCTGATCAATATTGGAGATAGTGGATGGGACACCATAACAACAGCCAGCTATACATTTTCCAATATAAACAATGGACCTTTAGAGGTAATATGGGCTGCAGTCAATACGTATGATATTCTTACTGCAGATACTTTTGAAATATCTTTTAACAGAGTACCTGCTTCAGCTGCTTTGATAAATCCAGAACCTGATGAGCCAGCAAAATTCAAATCGTTTAATTTTCCCGACTTATTGGGTGATATCGCTTTTGAATTCCAGGCAACTGATCCGGACAGTAACAGCGATACGCTTACTTTCTATTTTTATCTTGGCAAGTATGATTCGGTCCAGAATCTGGTTTATTCCGGTAAAGAATCTTCATGTATTGTAAAAAATATCATGCCGGGTACAAAATACTCTTGGCGTTTATGTGTAAAAGACTTGTTTGAAGACAGCATAGCTATCTGCGGGGATTTTACAACAGAAAGTACTCCAGACTGTCCCCAAAGAATGAAACTTATTAAAAGCAAAGATGAAAGTTTTTCCATGGGGCAGAAAGGTTTTTTACAGCATGAATCATTTGTACACACTGTCTCTTTAGATTATAATTTCTGGATTGATTCAACCGAGATAACTAATGAGTTTTTCGAATCAATTACAGGAATCAAAAAAGCGCAAGATGGTGAAGGTAATTTTCCTGTTTCAGATATATCATGGTTTGATGCTGTTTTATTCTGTAACAGCAGAAGCAGACAAGAGAATCTTGATACGGTTTACAAGTACACCATGATAATTGGAACTCCCGGGAAAAAATGCAGTCTCGAAGGTCTGGTGATTGATGATGTTGCTGTTGGCTACAGGCTGCCAACAGAAGCTGAGTGGGAATTTGCATGCAGGGCAGGTACAAAAAGCCTCTTTTATTGGGGAAACGAACGTATTAAAACGGAGAACCATGCCTGGGTTAGTTTGACAAGCGGTAACGAGGTGCATGAAGTCGGGAAAAAAGCAGCAAATCAATATGGATTATATGATATGTCAGGAAATTTATGGGAATGGTGTAACGACTGGTATGATGCACAGTATTATTCAGTTAGTCCTCAAGATAACCCGGCAGGGCCACAAATTGGAATTGAAAGGGTTATTCGAGGTGGTAGCTGGAAGCACAGTGACTATTATGCTCAATCCGGATCACGAAGCAAACTGAATCCCAAAACTGGAAATGAAACAGTCGGATTCAGAACTGTTCTTATTATTAAGTAATCCATTAATGAATTAAGTTACTAATGGTGAATCAAAAATGTTCTGAAACCAGAATCAAAACAGTTGTCTACACGCCACAAAATTGCAGTTTAGAGCAGCTATGAAGTTTCATTGTTTGCATCACTGTTCATGGCTGGCCATCTTTGCCTCTTGCATTGATTTTGGTTACTTCATCAGTTATTTTTCATTATTAAGGGGAGGGCGGCCGGTGAACGGACCGCGAGAGTACTGAATCTTCTTGTTAAACCCGACCAGCCCGCTAAAATCAGGATACTTATAAGTCTTTCAGTAACCTCATGAGCGCAAAAGAATAAAAGAGTCATCTCTTGTTACAACTGGAAACAGTTATAAGGCTCTTGCATTCAAATGACTCACAGCTAAAGAATACTATGTTCAGTTTTGATTAAAAACAAATCACATTAATATTTACAGGAGGATCACGTATAATTATGTCACACGAATCGTATAATCCTTATGAGACAGCACAAAAACAGTTTGACAATGTAGCAGATTTAATAGACCTGGAGTCATCTGTTCGTGAATTACTGCGTCAGCCATCACGTGAATTTCATTTCACTATTCCGGTAAAGATGGATGATGGAACGACAAAAATATTCAACGGGTACAGAATTCAACATAATGATGCTCGTGGACCTGCAAAAGGTGGTGTTCGTTTCCATCCACTGGAAACAATTGATACTATCAGGGCTCTGTCGATGTGGATGACATGGAAATGTGCAGTTGTTGATATCCCTCTTGGAGGAGGAAAAGGCGGTATTATCTGTGATCCTCACAATCTTTCAAAAAATGAGCAGGAACGGTTGTGCCGGGGATACATAAGACAGCTGGCAAAAAATATCGGTCCTGTCTCTGATATACCGGCTCCGGATGTAATGACAAATGGGCAGCACATGCTTTGGATGATGGATGAGTATGAGACTCTCAGTGGTGGATATTATCCTGGTGTAATTACCGGGAAACCTGTTGGGATGGGTGGTTCACTGGGACGTACCGAAGCTACCGGGTATGGGGTCATCTATACGCTTCGTGAGGCTTTGAAAAAACTGAATATTGAAATCAGTTCTACAAAAGCAAGTATTCAGGG
>DATGNN010000123.1:0-4661 GCA_035306725.1 Chitinispirillaceae bacterium
GTTTCTGGAGTGAACTGCCTCAGGATCTGATTACGGTTTCAGATGTTAATATCAGTATCAAGAAAATCGCGGGCGTAAAAACTCCTGTTTTAAACAACGTGGAATTCGAGGTTAAAAGATACAGTGTTTTTTCACAAGCCTCATGGATACCTTCAGGAGTAGAGATACTTAAACAACTGGCAACACTGAAAATCAGCATGGAACTGGCTAAAAAAAAGGTTGAAATACTGGAGTTTGCCCGTAAAAAGACGACACAAAAGGTTAACCTTTACGAAAAAGTACAGATCCCTGAATATAAGGAGGCAATTCGAAAGATAAAACGTTTCCTTGAGGATGACGAAAACCTTTCCAAATCATCTCAAAAAATTCTCAAGTCAAAACTCGCCGGAGCGGAGGCTTAATTTATGATTGTAAACATGAAAAGAATGGAGCTTCTGCTCTATCATAAAGAACGGGAACAATTTCTGGAAAACCTGCGGACACTGGGTGTTGTTCATGTTGTAGAAAGCCCTCAGCAGGAGGAAACTGCAGAAGTTCAGGTGCTTACTCAGAAATTGAAAGCATGTGCCCAAACGATCTCTTCTCTTATGAAAATTCAGAACGTACAGGAAATATCCATTCCACAGATTCAGGAATGTGATTCTGTGGAAGAAGTTATTGAGAAATATAATGAATTGAAAGGGAAAATAGAGAAAACAGAGCAGGAGATTGCAGCTTTGAATAAAGATTGTTCCAGGCTTGAACCCTGGGGTGATTTTAAACCGGAATCTGTTCATCGTCTTGCAGATATCAATGTCAGAATGCGTTTTTTTCTGCTTCCGCAAAAAAAATTCGATACGCTTGATAAAAAGAATCTGGTATTTGAAGAGATAAACAGAACTGACGGGATGGTTTACTTTGTTGTCCTTGAGCGTGGTGAATCAGTAGAAATTGATGCAGAAGAAGTAAGGGTTGGAGATATCTCTCTTTCGGAAATTCGTAAAAAGATTAAAGATTTTCAGTTACAGCAGAAATACAATTATGAATCCCTGAACAGGATGGTTACTTACATTGATGTCCTTCGGAGATACCGAACAGAACTTTTCAACAAAATGCAGTATGAACGTGCAAGTTTATCTATGAAGGATCAGGCATCCGGAAAACTTCTTTCCCTTTCCGGCTGGTTTCCATTGGAACGGGAAAGAAAGATAAAGGAGTTTCTGGAAAAACATCCGGTTTATTACACAATAAGAGATCCTTATCCGGATGAGGATGTTCCTGTATTGTTGAAAAATCGTCCTTTTTCCAAACTGTTTGAGCCAATTATTGGCCTGTATTCTCTTCCTGACTACAGGGAAATAGATACTTCTCCATTTATAGCGCCTTTTTTTGCGCTGTTTTTTGGATTGTGTCTTGGAGATATGGGTTATGGGTTGGTGGTTCTGATTGGAGCCTTGATTGCCCGGTGCAAAGTTGGACCAAAGCTCAAACCCTTTATGACATTGGGGATTATACTTGGATTTGCAACTGCAATCAGCGGCCTTTTGATCAACAGTTTTTTTGGACAGCCAATATTTGGTGGTTCTGGGGTTGAGAGTGCATTTTTTTCTTCAGGAGTTCAGAAATTTGCCCCGTTATCTTCATTAAAAACCGAGTCTGGGACAGTATTTCCGGCAATGAGCCTTGCTCTGCTGCTTGGTTTTATTCAGGTCTTTTTTGGTATGGGCTTGCAGGCTTATGTCCGTATCAAAAATTATGGGTTAAAGGGTGGAATTGAACCAATTGCATCAATAGTTATGGTATTCGGAGCATTGGTTTGGGCTGCTCATGCAGATTTTCTGAATCTTGGATTTGGAAATTTCACTGTTGGGCCATTGAATGTCGGTAAATTGCTTCTTGCAGTCTCGCCCGGAGCAGGCAAAACAATGTTATGGGGTGGACTGGTGCTGTATTTTTTGTTTAATAACTTTCAAAAGAAAATTCTGGTTCGTCCATTAATAGGGATATGGGAATTTTATCAGTTTTCTACGGGATTTTTGAGCAATATTCTGTCGTATCTTCGTCTTTTTGCTCTTGGTCTGGCAGGGGGATTACTTGGTGCTGCATTTAATCAGATAGCGTTTCTTTTGATTACAAAAGACGGCGTTATTAATTATGCATCATGGGGGATAATCGGAACAATATTGATACTCATAATTGGTCATACACTTAACCTGGCATTATCGGCTTTGAGTGCATTTGTGCATCCGCTCCGGCTTACGTTTGTGGAGTTTTATTCAGCACTTTCGTTTAAAGGCGGAAGTAAACCGTTTATGCCGTTTACAAAGATCGAAAAACAATAAATAAATTAACAATACTTCAGGAGGTTCTTAAATGGGGTACATTCTCGCACTAATAGGAATGGGATTAATGGTTGGGTTGTCAGGCGCAGGATCTGCTATCGGACTTGTATCCGGCGGTTCTTCGGTTGTTGGTATGTTGAAAAAGAAGCCTGAGTCGTTCGGTGTTGGTCTGGTACTTTCAGGACTTCCTGCAACACAGGGACTTTACGGATTCGTTGCATTTATCATGTACAGTGGATCAATCAATTCGAGTCTCACTCTTTTTCAGGGGGCAGTAGTGTTGGGTGCTGGTATAGCAGTTTCTCTGGCCTGTCTTATCTCTGCAATATTTCAGGGTAAAGTTTGTGCAAATGGAATTGCAGCCATGGCACAGGGGCATAATGTTATGGGAAATACGATGATGCTTGCAGCGTTCCCGGAGTTTTATGCGATTCTTTCACTTGTTGCTGCTATTCTTATGCAGCCGCTTATGAATTTATAAAATATTACAGACAAGTTATTCTGACGATTAGATTTTCGTAACACGCTGGAGCTTATTTTTCAAGGGCTCCAGTAATATTTTGGGGACCACCTGGTGATAAACGTTATTGTAAGAAAAAGCTTCTTTAAGTGAACAATGTTCATATCCTTTACATGGATAGAACCTGGACTGTTGTCAGATAAATATATCAAGTTTGGTAATGAAACACTTCCTGTTGATGTAAATCAGGAAGTGTTTTTGTCTGAGTGAATGTTTTTGAAAAGGATGAAAACGGTATGGATGAACATTCATACCGTTTGGTTGAATTCCAAAATTATTTAAGTACATCTACTGTTTTTGATTCAGAAATTCGGGCTTTTTCAAGATCCATTTTCATAATATATTGTCCTGGTGCACATTTGGTCATTATTATGTTATTTGAACCCTGCCTGCCAGCATTTGAATAGCTCCAGATTTTTCTGCCGTAAAGATCAAAAAGATTCAGATTTATATTTTCAGGCTGCAACAGCTTAACGGTAAACTGTATATTCCTGTTGTTGACAGGGTGGATAGATAGTGCAGATTCGTGAACATTCTTGTTTGAGACCGGGCTTATGCCTGTTTCTTCTCCAGGTATGTTTACCAAAGTTGAATTCCATGTGTCATCTGTCGATATGTCATCAATCCACATTAAACCGCCATCAGACGAAGTTCCGTTCAACTGAAAATATGGTCTGACCATCCAGCCCATCCAGGCTTCATTGCAGGAAGCACTAAGGTTTGTCCAACGAAGATTTTTGACACCGTTGCCAATTTCTTTGCCATCAACATACAGATGAAATTCGCCATCCAGCCCGTTTACACCATTCTGCTTTTTTATGGCGATTATATATTCATGCCATCCCTTACCTGCCATCCCCTGTAAATCGAAAGGTATTTTTGGTCCACCTTCATCCCAATGATGTTTTGGAATACAACCTTGATTTCCTGATACATGAAAGTTATCTTTTGCAATATAACCTGTTAAAGGTGGGGATGATGATTCTGAAGATAATTTAATACGGTTTGCTTTTATTTTTGCAGTACGATTTCCAAACTTGAATTTCTCATCGATTTTCATCCACCAGCGATAATACAACCATTTCCCGTCAAGCAATGATCCGATATCATAACCACCAACTTTTGCTCCTGCCTGCTGATTACCATTATCATTCCCTACGCTTTCATGTTGCAGGCAGTATTTTCCACTACGCGGGTCTGTTGTGACAAGTTTTGATGTACCATCAAAACCAGAGATTCGAGAAGATGCCGACTTCAAAGATTCACAATCCCAATTCCAGTAATTTTTTGCTGAAGTACTAAATGTTAAGGATGCCATACAGCAGGCACCAAATATTAGTAATTTATTCATGCTTTACTCCTTCGTATTTAAGTTATTAATTTCCCCCTTGTTACAAGCGGTTATTCGACAGTAATTATAGAGTCTCGGTAAAAGAATTCAAGTATCTTATTCAGTTTTATTTTCTTTTTTAAAAAGGGCTTTTAACTTGAATTAACATGTTACCAGGATTACTAAAGCTTCAAACATCGCTTTTACAAGGTTGGGGAAACATCCTGTAGACTATCAGGATTGTTTAATAAATTGTAACTTAAACACAATGGTTCCTGATGCTGTAAAAAGAGATTAATATAGAATACATACTTGATTCTATTATACCATTTGAAGAATAAAGCCAATAAGACAGATTGTTGGTATAAACGACAAATGGTATCTTTTTGTAAATTAAATAATCCGGTTTGTGCCAGAACAAATTGCGACTTTAAAATTCCTGGTTTTTATTCACAAAAACGATATCAGGTAATATTACCAATGAGTAAAT
>DATGNN010000124.1:0-7523 GCA_035306725.1 Chitinispirillaceae bacterium
TGTTGATAAAATTGAGATCGCGGTTAATAACGGACACGTAGTTTTGTCCGGTAATGTTTCCACACCACAAATCTCAATCGCAGCAGAAAATATTGCAAAAAATACGGATGGTGTAGTGGATGTTAAAAACAACATAATATCATAACCCTATATGAAATCCAAACTTGCATAATTGCATATTGTAGTGGCTGAATTGAGATCCCAAAATGAGAAATGGTTAGCTTCCTGAATTAAAAAAAATGCCGCTCAATATATTCCATAAATTTGAACGGCAAAAATTTTAAAATTAGTATAAACATTTTATTTTCGAAAATCTGTTCTTCTCTCCTGACCTAAAACCTCTTCGAGTCTTACCCTGAATATCAATGCTGCATTTGGCGGGATAACGGGAGGAATACCTTGTTCACCATACGCAAGGTCGGAAGGAATATAAAATATATATTCACTACCCTCATTCATTAATTGAATCCCTTCCGCTAATCCCGGAATAGTACGTGAGAGTTCCAAAACTACAGGTTCTGCAGTGCTGTCAAATACTGTACTGTCTACAAGCATTCCCAAATATGTTACTCTTACCGAATCACTCGCTTCGGGCATTGGCCCTTCTCCCTGTTCAACAATTTCATATTGAAGTCCACTGTTTGTAGCTTGAACCTCTTCTCTTTGCCGGTTTTGGGCCAGAAACGACTCACTCAAATCCCTGTACCTTTGCGCCAGTTGTTCCTGTTCCTCTTCCATCTGTTCCTGCACACGAGTAGCAAATTGACGCCTTATTGAATCTGCTGTCATCGAATCTATTTTTGAAGGGAGACCTTGCATAGCCTGATCAACACCAGCAGAAAACGCATTCATATTCAATTTAGTTTCAAGATCATTCAGTTGAGCTCCTACATCTCTTCCAATAATGTAACTGAGACTATCTATTGATGTGGATAGCGTTACTGTATCATTATTCTGCTGACAAAAGCCATTAAAGGCAATAGAAAACAAGAATACTATTATTAATAAAAGGTTTTTCACAGCTGTTCCTCCTTATGAAGAAATAATTGAGAGGTACCTATAATAAGGAGCGCAATCAATGGGCCATATAATTTTCTATAATTATATAAAAATCAGACACTTTGATATTTTTCACCAGAAACAGCCGGGGTCTTTTGCGGGAGGTTTTCAAAACTCCACTGCAATATTGAATAATTTTATAATTGTAATCAGGATAAGCTTTTACAATATTTATTCAGCAAAATTCAAACAGATACAAATCTAATCTCTTTATTATCCTTTTCCATTATGATTCTTTTTTATAATTCACAAAAATACAATACGTTATAAATATTTAATATTACATTTTACAAACTTTGAAAACAGCGTCTTTTGTTATCTTTACTTTGTATATTATGTCAAAACCTTCATAGTAAGATGGGGGGATTAATTTTTTGTATGCAGCAACAATTGCTTTTTCCGGGACAACCATTCTGCCATACCTTTGTTTGTTTCTACCAAGTGCCTCTTCTAAAACTGTATCAAAAAAGTATCCAATTATTTCGTAACCTGTTATTTTAGCTTGTGTTATGTAGCGTTTTCGATCCTGTGGCAAAGTGTTCGTGTTATCAACAACAAAGGGGATACCTGTTTCAAAACATGTTTCAACAAATCGGCTTTCCCTGTGGCGTGTACGAAGTTGATCAAGATTAATCCTCATGTGCGTATGAAAAAACTTTTCTTTATAAAATGTTGATTTACCTGATCCCTGTATTCCAGTAAATATTATTAGCTGCATCAGCTATTCCTTTCTATCTTTCGAATAAACAGAATTTTTTAGTTAATCGCCTCTTATTCCTGCAAAATGGAATCAATACTGGCTGCAAAATGTAACATATATTTATTCCGTTACAGAATTCTTCAGTTACTTTTAGTAATTTTGTTATCTAAACGTAATCAAATGTATAATTTTTTTTAAGTGATATAAGATATGGAAAATTACACTAATACAGTCATCGATGTTAAGGGTGACAGATTACCCGATCAAATAAATCGATTTCCCGAAAGCCCTGGCGTATATATCATGAAAGATGGATCGGGTACACCCATCTATATAGGGAAAGCTGTCAATCTTCGGAATCGGGTTCGCTCCTATTTTGTTGATTCTCATGAAGACAGAGCACACATTCCGTTAATGCTTCAAAAACTCGAACAAATCGACTGGATTGCAACCAATAATGAAACAGAAGCTTTGATACTTGAAGCCAATCTGATCAGAGCTCACAAACCTCATTACAATGTTGAACTAAAGGATGATAAACACTATCCATATCTTAAAGTCACTGTTCAGGAAAATTTTCCAAGACTTCTTATTGTCAGAAGAGTAACTAAAGATGGAGCAAAATATTTTGGTCCGTACACCGATGTCAGTTCAATGCGACGCATGGCAGCTTTTGCAAAGAAAATATTTAAACTTCGTGATTGCAATAAAAATCTTCCTCTATCCCGAACAATCCGACCGTGCATTAATTATTCGATGAAACGTTGTTCCGGACCCTGTGCAGGAAAAATCTCAAAAGAATCATACAGAGATGATGTCAGCGACCTGATCCGATTTTTGTCTGGAAAGCGAAATGACCTGATAAAGGAACTTTATGTCCGAATGGAAAATGCTTCCAGAGAGTTGTTGTTCGAAAAAGCTGCAATGCTAAGAGATCAGATTCAGTTAATTAAAACCGCTTCCCGTCTTCAACAGGTGGATCTTAGAATTTCTGATATTAACTGTGATGTGTTTGGCCTTTCTGAAGGAGACAGGAATACTTGTCTTGCAGTATTACATTTCAGAGACGGCCTCCTGGTGTCCAGCAAAAATTACCTGTTTGCCAAAAACACCTGGAATCTTTCTAATTCAAATCATGACAATATTTTATTGCAATTTTACCTCAATCATGATGAGTATATCCCTGAAGAGATCCTGATTCCCGACCATTCTGGTTTTAATGCAGATATTATCCAGTCATGGCTGAATGAGGAGTTTGAATCAAGAATTAAAATCCTTGTACCTCAGAAAGGCAACAAGCAGATATTGATCAAAATGGCAGAAAAAAATGCAAAACTGTATCTGGACCAGAAGGCGCCCCACAATGCAACTGCAGATTTAAAAGATTTGCAGAAGGTTCTTAACCTGCCATGTTTTCCGGAAACTATTGAAGCATTTGATATTTCTAATCTTGGAGAAACATTTACTGTTGCCGGAATGGTTCAGTTTAAAAATGGCATTCCAAATAAATCCCAATACCGACGATACAAAATCAGAACAGTTGATGGACAGAATGATTTTGCAATGATGATGGAAGTTGTTACCCGGCGACTAAAAAGGTTAAATGAGGAAAAATCACAATTTCCGGACCTTCTTTTAATTGATGGAGGTCCCGGGCAACTTAATGCAGCTTCAAACGCATTAAAACAGTTTGATAATTCACCTCTTATAGCATCACTGGCAAAAAAGGAAGAAATCCTTTATTCACCCTGTGTAAGTGAACCTGTCCGGTTACCGCAAACTCATCCTGCCAGGAAACTGGTAGAACGGATCCGTGATGAAGTGCATCGATACGCCATCACATACCATCGCAAGATTCGTGGTAAACAGTTCAAGCACTCCCAACTTGAGAATTTAAAAGGAATCGGACAAAAAAAAGCAGAAATGCTGCTCAAAAAATTTGGCTCTATTAAAAGATTAAAGGAAGCATCATGGGAACAAATTGTACAAGTTGATGGTTTTTCTGAAATTACAGCAAAAGATCTGATCAAACAACTTGGTGAATTATAACCTTAGCAAACGGCCACAATCAAAGATTAAATCCTGCATAAATAAAAACATGAATGAAATTACTATATGGATTTTTCAGGTAACTGATATGGAGGCGGCATCCAGATTCGAACTGGAGAATAAAGGTTTTGCAGACCTCTGCCTTACCACTTGGCTATGCCGCCCTAAAAAAAGGGTATTATAAAAAAGAGGGGTTTCCTGACAGGAACCCCTGAAATTTGGAGCGAGAGACGGGACTTGAACCCGCGACAGCCACCTTGGCAAGGTGGAGCTCTACCACTGAGCTACTCTCGCAGTAGAAACGTAAAATACAAAAAAATGCATGTCGAAGTCAATATTTTATTACCCAATATTTACCGATCCAGTGAAATAAAATACTCTCTGGAGTTCAAGGTTCAGGAGCTCAAAAACATACCGGACCTAAAAGTAGCCGGCAAAACCATTTGTCTCAGACTGCAAGAATCATACAGGTTAATCCGGATTCCATTGTTGCGCAGTTGTCATCACAATTGCCAAAAAAGCCATCATCCCCGCAGCAAGTGCTATTCTGTTTCTTTTTCCATAAGAATGTTTAGTTAGCTTAAGCCTGTTGGCTGCCCGAAGTTTTTCATTATTCTCATCATCTACAGCTTGTAATGAATCTTCTTCAATCGAAAACGCAGCTGCATTTGGTGAAAATTCATCAGTTGAATCCGCCAAACTAAATACCGGAAACAGTAACAAACTGACTATACAAAAATACCAGATAGATTTCACTAACCTAACATCCTGGCTATAAGACTGTTTATTTCTTTGGGGTTTCCCTTTCCCTGAGTTGCCCGCATCGCCTGTCCTACAAAAAAACCGATCAATTTTTTCTCTCCCTTTTTGTATCGTTCAACAGCATCAGAATTTTGCTCCAGAACTGTTTTAACGGCTGTTTCAAGTGCTCCTGAATCAGATATTTGCCCAAGCCCCTGCTCGTCAATAATTTTTTCAGGCTCTTTATCCTGCACCTGAACCAGATTAATCACTTTTTTTGCAGATCTTGCAGATATGGTATTATTTTCAACCAGCTTAAGAATTTTCCCAAGTCTTTCGGAAGTAACTTTCAAACAATTAATTTCCAGCTTCTGATCTTTTACTATTCTGAGTATATCTCCCATAATCCAGTTTGCAACCTGACGGGCATCGGAGTAAGTCAGAAGTGTTTGCTCAAAGTAATCAGCCAATGCACGACTGCTCGTTAACACTTCAGCAGCAGACGGTGCAAGACCCATCTCTTTCTCGAAACGTGTACGACGATGTGAAGGTAATTCAGGAAGTGTTTGCTTTAGAGAATCTGTCCATGATTGCTCAACCACCAGCGGCATCAGATCCGGTTCAGGAAAATAGCGGTAATCATGAGCATCCTCTTTTGAACGCATCGGAATCGAACGGCCGCTTGAAGGATCCCATAAAAATGTTTGCTGAAGTACGCTGTTGCCAGATTCAAGCACTTCCGCCTGCCTCTGCGCCTCATATTCCAAAGCTTTCTCCAATTCCTTGAAACTGTTCATGTTTTTTATCTCGGTTTTGGTTCCAAGCTTTTTTTCACCTTTATGACGAATCGAAATATTTGCATCACATCTTAAACTGCCTTCCTCCATATTGCAATCACAGATCTCAAGATACTCAAGGATCTGTTTCAGACTCAGCAAATACGCATGTGCTTCAGCCGGACTTCGCATATCCGGTTCACTGACAATCTCAATAAGAGGGGTTCCACATCTGTTTACATCAAAAAGTGAACCCGGTCCCTGGTCATGAATCAATTTTCCGGCATCCTCCTCCAGATGAATTCGGGTTATTCCGATCACCTTTTCCTCTTCATTTACAATAATTGGAAGACTCCCGCCAATACACAATGGCATATCATATTGTGATATCTGATATCCCTTGGGAAGATCCGGATAAAAGTAATTTTTCCGCGCAAAAATCGACTTTGTTGCTATTTTACACCCAATCGCATTCCCCATCCTGACTGCCATCTCTACCGCGCGACGATTCATTACCGGCAAAGCACCCGGAAGCCCTAAACATACAGGACACCCATGAGTATTTGGTGGATCTCCAAATCTGGATCTGCATGAGCAAAAAAGTTTAGTTGTTGTCAGAAGCTGCGCATGCACCTCAAGTCCGATTACAATTTCATAATCTACCAAAGTACCTCCTATATATTATCTTCATTCTGCTTCAATGGCTATTTTGGAACAATCTGATAGTTAAGACCGGATTTTTCCAGTTCTTTTTTACCAAACTTTTCGGCTTCTTCCCTGGATGAAAACGTTCCGGTCCTGACTCTGTAAAAAACCTGATCAGAATGGGTTACAGGAAGAACTGTAACGTCTTCGAAATTTTTACTTAATTTCTTCTGTAGATTTGAAGCATTATCCGGAGATCCAAATGCACCAACCTGAAGAGTAAATAATTGTCTGAAATCACCAGGAATGGAACCGGTTTGCTTATCTGTTTTGTCGTGTTCCGTTAATTTATTGTCAGAAACAGTTAACTGTAACAAATCACGTTCAAGAAGGTTATGTTTATAAGGCTTTAATTGTTTTGTATATAATTCAACTTTGTCTGCCATTCCAAGGTGGGCAACACATTCCAGTTTACCTGCCAATGCAGCAATAGTCCATGCATTTTCCGGTTCCGCATTTCCAGTTTTTAAAAAACAACTGTAAGCTTTATCATAATCTGCCCTTTTAAAATGAATTAAACCAAGATAGTATTGAGCCATTCTGGATATATTATCCCCATATTCCAGAGACAGAGTATACCAGATTGATTGAGCCGCTTCTTCATCACCGGAACCATACACAGCCAGGGCCCAATTATGTCTGTAAACAGGCTTTGGATCTGCTTTTGCCGCTCTACGATAGAAATCCGCAGATTCCTTAAACTGTTTTTGAACATAGAAATAATTTCCTAAACAGAACAAAGCTTCTGCCCGAATCGAATCCGCGACAGCATCATTTGAAGCAAGTTCCTGATATACTTTTTCTGCTTCCATTGGCTCCAGAATCGAAGCATAAGCAAGCTTGATTACCGGATTGGAAGGATCATTTTTTAAAGCTTTTTCCAGATTAACAGCAGCTTCATCAATCTTTCCTGCTTTTAAAGCAGTTAATCCGTTTTGGTAATGATTACCACTACTGGTTGAATAGACCGAAAACATCAATAACAGAATTGTTAAGGATGACTTGACTCTATCCTGACTCATAAATTTTCCTCAGGTGGAGTTTCCTGTTCTTCAGCAATGTTCTCATTATAATTCTCATTTTGAACTGAGCTTTGCTCTTCGCTAAAAGATTCACCTGGAATCTCTTTTTTCACCTCTTCTTCAAGAACACGAATCTGTTTATTTTTTTTGTGAATCCTTGCCTGATAAGTAACGTAATAATATAAAGCCACTGCAAGCCCGATTAACAATCCCATAGCGAAAGCTCCGGCTACATACAAATAAACGGGAATTGGTGGTGTGTAATAAGTAAAAATTCTGGCTGATGCAGTTTCCTTGAATTGTGGTTGTGTGAATGTAAAAATCAAAATCCATGCAGCAAGAAAAGCTGCTCCAAATATTGCTAACCATTTTATTACACGCATCATACGATCCTTTCGCATATTAATGTCATACCACTGCTTCGCACTGCCCTGACTTTTAAAATCATTCCTGCCTTGATACTGTTGCAAG
>DATGNN010000125.1:0-7889 GCA_035306725.1 Chitinispirillaceae bacterium
CTCACAAGATCCTCAGGAACGGTTTCCTCAAGATTTTTAACCATAAATTTAAAGGCAAATCTTTTGCCAGGCGAGAAATCATCTGCCATGAAAATACCATTACCGGATGTAACAAATACACGTTTGGGATCAAATGGATCAATCTCAATAGATCCTGCCCAGTGTATACTTTCACCCTCAATCCAGTTGTAACCGTTTTTATCCAAAACAGCAACCTGTGCATCATCTGGTATTGTTGAAATTTCATCATCCGGAACATCACCGAAAATACTTTTCCATGTCGTACCACCATCAGTGGTTTCGAAAATTTTATCACCCCACCCTGCTCGGCTTGAGTTATTCCAGCGCTGAGGTTTCCATGTGTTTATTGAAGAAACAACCAGACGATTAGAATCGGAAGCATCCATACTTATGCCACCATATCCGCCAAAATGAGCATCCCAGATTGTTTGCCCGGGATGTTCGGGGTCGTCGGGATCATCAATCCAGTTTTCGGGTGATATATCGGTCCAGCTTTTTTCCTCGGTATCATATTTTAAAACTGCACCACGACTGATAGTTACGCCGTTACCGAATCCGGGACCTGCCCCGTTCGCGGTTGTAACATAAAGATATTTTCCATTCGGTGTGAGCACCGCCCTCTGCGGCATCACCTGCTTTGTGAGTGACGGCAAAGAAATCGGATCCCATGACTCACCTGCATCATCTGAAACAAAAACATTATCACCCGTAACAGACATGCCGATAAAAATTCGCTGTGTCAGGCCACCGGATAGTCTGCTCTCGTCAAATAAAACAAAACAGATACCCTCGTTACTGGTTGGTGCTGTAACGCCTATAACCCTGGACCATGTAGAACCTTTGTTGGTGCTTTTCCATAATCCGTCCTTACGGGTCCCGCAAAAAAGAATATCAGGGTTATTCGGATCAACCGCTAACCGCTCTCCATTTTGTCTTCCGTAACCGTTACCATGGGTTTTGAATTGTGAAGTCACATTTATGGTATCGAATGTAGCACCATAATCCTCCGACCGCAAAATCATAGTCTTGCCATCATTCCAGTATTCAGTTCCAGCCAGCATATATACACGGTTTGGATTTGAAGGATCTATTGCCAGGGCTTCTATTCCATACAAACCATTATTATTTGCATCAAGCCAGTCGTTAAGCGCTATCCACGACTTGTCTGCCTCATTCCACCTGTAAGCTCCTCCTACGTCAGTTCGGGCATAGATAAGATTTTTTTCCGCTTTTGTTGTGATAATTGCAGAAACGAATCCGCCTCCTCCTATCACTACCGTTCCCCAGGTAAAAGCATCTCCGGCAAAAAGACGCAAAACAATACTTAAAACCAATAATTTAGCTAAACAAGCTTTTTTAAACATGTAGAAACCCTTTTAAACCGAATAATTAAAAAAACACCCGTGTCTACCATTTAGTGGTAAAAATTCATTATATGTTTAAGGTGGCCTGCATCGGATCGGTTTCTCATTAAAAAAGCACACATAGAGGTATAAAGGATTATTTCCTTTCTCTTCTGAAACAGCTAACAGAAAATTGGCCGATCCAAAAGTTTATTTTTATTAATTTTTTTATATTTTGAAGTCCTATTTATTTTTTGGCTGATCACAATAATTTAATAACATTGCAGCATCATATGTCAATATCTTTTTTCGTTATTTTGACATAAACTCTAATGCAAATTTAATCTGTTTTTGTAATACTATCAGTTCTGTAATGTCACAGCATATGAATAAAATACAGAATAAAATCTTTTAAAAGTGAAGTGCTTTCAACCATCCCTGAAAGAGACAAATGCAATCAGTTACTTACATCCATGTTCTGAAAATTCTTGGTCCTGTCTGAAAAGAAATCTTTATCGGAATACAGATAGTATCAGTTTTACTAATGAATTATTCTTTATTGTAGCGGGTAAAAGCCCAACATAAATGATTTCTGGTCAAAATGGAAATCTGAATTATTTTTTCATCTTCAAAAACGCAGCTTCATCGTATTCATCATTAAGCATTTTTTTGGCGTTTTCAACTTCATTTCTGTTGTTAAAACAGAATTTCTTTTCGCCAATACGAAAAGAAAATGGGAATCTCTCGGCAATTAGAGCAATTTTCTCTAATTCAACCAAGAATGTGCTAAAGATTTCTTCGTATTCTTTCAAACTTTCCATTTCTTGATCATTAAACAAGTCGGTTAAACGGATCGTATTCATCTAACCTCCTCCTTTTTATTATAGGATAGCTCCACAGTGTCCTTTATTTTTTCTAAATTAGTTTGATAACAAAGACATGCAATTAAATCTGCAAAGAAAAAAATGTAGTTTAAAATTCCATAATCATGTTCTTTTTTATTACATGATTCTTTAAGATTGCTAAAAAAGTTTTTTGTTGATGAATCAAAACCGATAAAACCTATCATAATTTTATTATTTTCAATAAAAACCTTTTTGGTGCAACTTCCTACAGGTATGTCCGGTACTCTTACAATAAGTGGTACAGCAAAAATGCTGTTATAACCATGTGCATGCGCTGCTCTTTTCAATATTCCCGTAGTTTGTGTTCTTACAGTTTCAAATTCATGATCCACATTTTCAACAATAAAGCATTTTTCTTCTCTATCAGTATTTTTGAAATGAACAAAAATATAATTATCATCTATTAAACATTGATCTTTACATTCTCTTTCTTTTCTGTTACGGTACATGGTTTTTATCAGTTTACCATCTTCACCAATTAATTTAATTGTACAATCAAAAGAATTTTTTTTCCCGATTAGTTGTTTAAATACAGGCTCGAATTCATGGTACATTTTATCAAACATCATACCAGGATTTATTTCTCCATTCTGAAAATAAAAAGCCCTATACTCTTCTATAAGTTTATGACAAGATTTCGCAATTTCGATACTGATCTCACGTACTTTTTCGAGATTTGAACCATATTCTTTATTAATAGCTTTTTTTGCATCATTAACTTGCAACCTTATGTGAATATCATACCAGATTGCCAAAAAAATTAAACCAATTGTTATAAATGTTGAAAAAAACGCAAGCACTCTTAAACTATCGTTACCATTGCTTATACAACTTTCAACAAATTTTATGAATTGAAAAAGCCCGGTACATAACCCTAAAACACCAATTACAGTTGCAGCTAAACGGATATAAGTTTGCCCAAATACAAAAATGTAAATTTTTTGATATATTGATTTTTTTTCAGTCTGTTCAGTAGAACTCATTATCTTGTTCTTTAATAATGATGAATGGATATACATAAAACATAAATTTAAAAATATCAAAAAAGCAAGATCATAACGCTATTAGGCTCCTATATTTTCTGTTTGGTGCACATACTCAGGTCTTTTTTACTAGTTCAAACGAAGGATTATTATATTGATTAAAACCATTGAATTAAACATCGAAAGCATCACTGATTATGATTTGACATACAAATTGGCTGTAAATAATTTATCACATACATTATATAGGGTAATAATTTTGTATCAAACAGAACCTCACAGGATTCACCCTCCAATCCAAAGCTTTCTGTCCAGACTCCGGTATTGTATTGCCTCAGAAATATGCGGAGACTGAATATGTTCTGATTTATCCAGATCTGCTATTGTCCTAGAAACTTTCAGTATTCTATCGTATGCACGGGCCGAAAGACCCAGTTTTTCTATTGCGCTTCTTAAAAGCTGCTGGCACCCGTCTTCAAGATTACAATATTTTCTTATGTGTCTTGACTCCATATGAGCATTACAGTATACCTTTTTATCTCTTTTAAATCTTTGAATCTGAATGACCCTCGCATCCATAACTCTCTTCCGCATGGATTCGCTGTCTTGTCCGGGAGTTTTCTGCACGAGTTCTTCGTATGTCAATGCGGGAACTTCGGTATGGATATCGATGCGGTCAAGAAGCGGCCCTGAAATTTTCGCCATATACTTCTGGATTTGATCCGGCCTGCAGGAACATTTATGACGCGGGTCGGTATAATATCCGCACGGACAGGGGTTCAGCGCAACAGCAAGCATAAATCTTGCGGGATAAGAAAGTGACATGAGTGCGCGGGAAATCGTTACCCTGCCATCCTCAAGCGGTTGGCGCAGGTTTTCGAGCACATTTTTATTGAATTCCGGAAGTTCATCAAGGAAAAGCACCCCGTGATGGCTCAGACTTACCTCTCCTGGTCTGGGATAAGAACCGCCTCCAATAAGTCCGGCATCTGAAATAGTATGATGCGGCGAGCGAAAAGGCCGAACCGCAAGAAGTGGTGTTGACGTATCAAGCAGCCCCGAAACAGAATGGATCTTTGTCGTCTCAAGTGCTTCGTCGAGTGAAAGATCCGGCAAAATAGTGGGAAGTCTTCTTGCCAGCATCGTTTTTCCTGAACCCGGCGGGCCTACCAACAGAATATTATGTCCCCCTGCAGCAGCAACCAGAAGCGCGCGTTTTATATGCTCCTGACCTTTGACATCCCTGAAATCAATTGTGTATTGACGAGCCTGATTAAACAGTTCATTCAGATCGGTTTTAAAAGGTATTATATCAATATTTTCCGAAAGAAATTCAATTGCTTCTGTAAGACTGGAAACCGGGTAAACATTTACACCATCAGCAACAGATGCCTCCATGCTGTTTTCCTTTGGTACAATCATACCCTTTATTCCAAGCTCGCGGGCCTTGATTGCCATTGAAAGGATTCCCTTTACAGGTTTTACCGTTCCATCAAGCGAAAGCTCTCCGGTAAGTATATACTTTTCAGGGTTGTTGATTGTTATTTGTGAAGAAGCCATAAGAAGGCCCACTGCAATCGGAAGATCAAACGCTGAACCCTCCTTTTTCATATCAGCAGGTGCCATGTTGATTGTAACCTTTCTGGAAGGAAACTCGAAACCACAGTTTTTTATTGCTGACATTACCCGTTCTTTCGATTCTCGCACAGCTCCATCAGGAAGTCCGACTATCATGAATCCAGGAAGCATTTCATATATGTCAGCTTCAATGCCTATCTCAAAAGCATCAATACCAAGTACTGCCATCGAACGTATTTTTGCCAACATTCAGATAAAATCCTTTCTAAACTGTTTTTAGAGAGTAACATGACAGATCCCAAGTGAACGACAAATCTAACTGGCTTACACTTTACATGAAAGCTGAATTATCTATACCATAAAATCATCTTGTTTTGGATGACCCTTTAGGAAAATGATATCTCAGAAAATCAAAAAAAGGGGAAATAGAATCGATTTTCATAAACACGATTTTTTAATTTATCAATTCGTCATTCAAAGAATCGTGCAAAACCAAAAAATAGAATATATCAGGAAATTAAAACGGAAAAAACAATATAATATGTGTAGGAGAAATTATAAATATTCAAGTTATAAATTATAATATGGTACTATTTGATTACAAAATACATGTACAATTTTTTATGAATCTGGAAATATAATTTTAATAATAAAATTACTTTTTTATAGAAATGTGACAAGAATCACACTTTTTATTAATTTAATTATATATTTTATCGTCTAGTATCTATATGATTTTAATATAATATTCATTGGTAATTACATTATTTTGTAAAAACAAGTGCTCATAACAACAGGTTAGTAAATGCAAGTATAAGTAAGGACCGAAATCAAATAAAATTAAAAACCGTAGATTTTAGACAGAACACGGTTTGGGAAAATTTGATTTTACTTTGCAATCACCCTGGTTTATAATTTTTTACAATGTGATATATCTTTTTTCTTTACCATAATCGGATGATTAATTTATAATGAACCACACAGCAGTATTCACGTGAAAAAGGTTTTTTTGCTGTAAGGTCACATCTACCTGGTAAAACGGACCCAAAGGAATGTAACCTTTACCGCCTGTTCTTCACGAAACAGGTAACGTAAAAGAATCGTCTGATTTGGTTAAAAATTTCCATAAAATCTGACCCGAAAGGAGAGCATAGCAATGCTAAAACTCAAACTGTTTATCTCATTTGCACTGACATCGCTATTTCTGATAACAGGATGCAGCGAAAATTCTACTGGTAACGATCCCAACGACCTTGACAATGCTCTTATAGGAAAATGGGAAATGGAACAAACTGAGACTGGTGGAATTAAAGCGGACGCAACCGGAATCACATTTATTTTCAACAGCGACGGAACATTTGAAAGAAATACAACTGGTATTACAGCCCAATCGGGAACGTGGAAAGCAAAAGACGGTACACTATATCTCAATGATAAAAATACACCTGAATACACAATTGATTACACTTTTAAAGAATCACAACTGGTGATAACAGAAGGAATAATGAAGTCATTTTTCAGTAAAACTGGCGATGGTGGTGAAACAGTTAAGGATCAAACCGCGTTAATCGGGGAGTGGGAATTAGTCAAAATTGTGTTTGAAGATTTAACTGTTGAAAAAAGTGATCCCTTTTGGGACGATGATGAAACTGTGATAATTACCTCCAACAAGATAACTTATTTATCTGATGGCGATGAAGAGCATTTTAATTATACCTATAAGAATGGTGAAATTGTGCTTGAAAATTCAAACGAGGCTTCACCTGTCCATTTTGAGAACTCTCAACTAGTGATTATTCAATATGGAGTGAAATATTATTATAGTAAATCAGACGAAACCGGGGGTGACGAAACCGGGGGTGACGAAACCGGTGACGAAACCGGTGACGAAACCGGTGATGAAACCGGGGATGAAACCGGGGATGAAACCGGGGATGAAACCGGGGATGAAACCGGGGGGGAAACCGCGTTAATCGGTGAATGGGAATTATTCAAAATAGATTTTATGGGGGAAATCATAGAAGAAGATGATCCTGATTGGGAAAACCTTACCATGACTATTACTTCAAATAAAGTAATGTTGACTTATGAAACCGAAAAGGATTCTTTGAATTACACATGTGTTGATGGTCAACTAATAATTGAAGACGAATATATTCCATATTCTTTTGAGTCAGAAAACGTTTTAATTCTGGATTCAAGTTTTGATGAGTTTTCTTTTAAAGAGTATTATAGAAAGTTGTAAATACAAAAAAAAGGGTACCTGTTCGTTTTCAAACAGGCACCCTTTTCAAGATTAATAATTAATATTTAATTTACGACTCCTGTTCGATTTCCATATCATAAGTCAAAACCCATTCCTGAGCGGACCCGTCATAGACTTTTACATTCGTATAATCAAGAATCTGTGTTAATACAAACCATACAGTGCTTGCATATCCACCAACGCCGCAATAAGCTATGATCTCCTTATCTTTGTCGCTGCCAACCACATCAGTTGCGATATCCTGCATATCAGATTTTGATATATATGTTCCGTTTTCTGTCCAGAATGAAGGTGCAGGTAAAGATAGCGCATTTGGAATATGTCCGGCTTTATCTGCAAACGGTTCTATTATTTCGCCCGAATAAACTTCCGCATCCCTTGCATCAACAATAGTCACTGTTTCCAGATTATTGTTAACGTACACCATATCTACAAACATGTCCGCATTTGCATCCGCAGTAAAAGTTGCAGGAGTAATTTCAGTAGTTTCAGTTGTAACCGGTTTATTTTCATCAGCCCATTTTTCATAACCGCCATCAAGGACTGCGAATTTTTCAAATCCTGCATAAGCAAGAGTAAGCGCAACTCGTGTAGGTCCTGCCAGAGCGTATGGATCGGTTTCTGAAGGCAATCCTGTTACAAGTACCACACTGCTTCCATTACTGATCCCTTTTTCACCCATTGCTGTTGAAAAATCTGTGATATCAGGCAGTTCAACAAGCAGGTCTCCATTCATTGCAGCCCAGGCACTAACCGGTGCAAACGGAATATTTACAGAGTTTTCTATATGACC
>DATGNN010000126.1:0-11814 GCA_035306725.1 Chitinispirillaceae bacterium
ATATGCAAGCTTAGAAAAGGTAATAACCATATTCCACTATTAAGAACGTTAACTGCCGCATTCGTTTGCCAGCTATACCGATTTTTCTACATACCTGAGTGATCCTTACATCGGTGTCCCCCTTTTTTATCGAAAATGCATGGGTTTTAACAGAAAGGCTTTCAGGTTTAAGGCAAAACCTTAGGGGTTACTTTACAGACCTTTTAAATTTATTTACAAAGCTTTAAAAAATACTTTACAAAGCTTTAATATTTAGAAAAAAAGCATATGGGGTTGAACCCAAAAGCTTTTGGGGCAAGCTCATAAGCTTGGTACTTTAACGGAAAAAGCTTTGGGGATTAAGCCGGGAAGCTTAGGCATTTAACGAAAAAGCTTTTGTGTTTGAGCTGAAAAGCTTTTTGAAATATACCCATAACCTTGATAATTTAACGCAAAAGCTTTAAGGGCAAGTCTGGAAACCTGGTACTTTAACGAAAAAAGCTTTGGTGATTAAGCCCGGAAGCTTAGGCATTTAACGAAAAAACTTTTGGTTATTAACTACCAAGCTTTCAAAAAATGGTTTTGTATTGCGCGCCGAAGCTCTATTATGATGCTGGTGGACCCCAATCGAGGGTGGAGGAAGCCGTACTGCATGGGACACAGCCGGCAGACAGTGTCGAAATGATATCATCTACGACTTCACACAATTATTGTAAACTGGTGTTTGTGGAAAAAAAAAGCAGCATTTCGGTCCTGGGTGGTGGGTGTATGGGCATTTGTGACCTGTTTGATACAGAAAATGGGCTTTTAAGCCTCGAAAATATGGTTGTTTGGAACGTTTTGTACGTGAAATCAATGATTTACCGTGGTCCGACCCCAGCCTTTGACCCAGCCTTCCTGAGAACAGAGTTTATAAGGTCCCAGCAGATAATTGAAAGTATATAACCACAAAAAGCTACAAGAATTGCACTAAGGGAACTTCCGATAAGAAGCGGTTCACCACGCGATATCAATGAATTGGGAATATCAATACAAAATGGTGAACTCTGCCATAAAGATGTACACATTATCCATTTACCAAACTTATACTGTGAAATTAGAATCGCAGGAGCTGTTATGGGGTTTGTTATAAATGTAAAAAGAACAGTCGCGGAAAGATTCGCACGTATTAAAATCGCTATTGCAATGCAGCTAATGATCTGAAATCCATAGATTGGCAATAACCCGAAAAAAAGTCCTAACGCTATTCCTTTTGTAATTCCATCCTTTGATGGTAACCACAAATCATGATCAAAAAGATATTCACCAAAAATTTTATGAGCAGTTGTTCCCTTTAGGTGTTTTTTTCTGAATCTGTACTTGAGAAAAAGATATTTAATAAATCGAAAACTGTTCTTTTGGCGTAACAAAGTATGACCCGGTATTGGTAAATGTCAATTATTTACAATCATGCCAGTAGAAAAAACAAGCATGAATGCAAGCCACAAGTAAAGAAGAATGTTATTGAGAAACTGCTCTGTTACTGATTGAACCTCTTCTTTGTTGCTTTTTTTTGCAACAAGGCGTTTCTCTTTGATGTGTTTATAAATCGAAAAGGATGTCCATATAAGAAAAACAAAACCTGTAATTTTAATTAAAATTGTACTTAAATCCATAATAAAACCTCGTTAATAATTGTAAAACATAACCGAAAAATTCGTTTCTTCCATAATAATTATTGTTATTTGCTGCCAGAGGAATCTGACGATCTCTCTATATTGATTTTGTTTACAGTAAGTCGACGGTGTGCTATTTCAAGATCATTCCATAAAAGTACAAATTCGTAATTACCCTCATGAGGAAGAGGAAGACCATTTATGTTTCCACCAATTTCGACAACTGCACGCCTGTTTTCCGGTTTTTTTACTTCCCACGGCGGCAATTTCATAAAGAATTCACCATTTTCTTTTCTGAAAACAAGTTGTGTCGTTCCATCTGATGCAACATCAGTCATGGCAATATAAACTGCACAATTGCCATGCTTTGAAGGAAAACTTGGGCTGTTTATAGAGCTGAATGTTCCGGAAAGAATGCTTTTACCTGTATGTGCATCCCGATAATAATAATCACATATTACCATCGCAAGTACTATTGGTCTCATTTAAAACCTGTTCTTAAAATTTCCTGCTGATAAAGCTGTTGTTACTTAAAACAGGAAAAAAACTCAAAAAATGATTAAAATTCTATCAATTCTGGACAAAAAACAATAATAAAAACATTAAACTTACAGTTTGATTTAAAAATAATGTTTTCAGTATGTATTTGTGGTTGTTAAAATTATCTCCATTCAGAGCATTAAATATAATTGATGTTAAAATAATCTGATGCGTTTCATTGTAGTAAATAAAAAAATCAATTTTTTACCGATTTGAAACGAAATGAAAAGAATCGGGATATGACCGTTTTTCCAGAAATTAGACTTGACTTTAAATGAAACTGAATATAGCTTTATAGCTTTCCTGGCCCCAAAAAAAGATTCGATTTACCTGGTGATGAGCTGCATAAACCTGCTTATCAAAGTATATCGTAAACTTCAGTTTTAAGTAACATGAACTGTTTTAAACATAATTAAAGGCCGGTTTTTTATCATGTTAATCATAATGTTTTTTAAACATTAATTGTTACAGAAAGAGAGATAATGGGATTACGTAAAGAGGAGATTAATAGAAAACTGCTTCATTTGTTTGCATTACTAATGCCTGTTGGAATATTTTATTTCCCCAAATGGTCTATTCCGGAATCGGTTCCGTTAGGTATTTTAGCTTTTTTATTTGCCGGATCGGTTGTAGTTGAAAATCTTCGTTTTCGTATCCCTTCAATTCAGAAACTTTTTTTACGTTCTGTCGGATCGATGCTTCGTGATGAGGAAACAAATAAAACCACTGGTTCCACTTACATAATCGGAGCAGCACTTCTCTGTTCAATTCTCTTTTATAATCATCCCCATATCTCTTTTATTGTTTTAACCCTTTTTATACTTGGTGATGCTATTGCAGCAATTGTTGGACTCAGTATCGGGAAAATAAAAATCGGTAAAAAGAGTCTTGAAGGGTCTGCTGCATGTTTTTTATTGTGTATGATCCTCTTCCATGCTGTATTTCCTTTTCTCCCAGGACTTCTTGAAAGCTGGGGAGGGAAAATGCCTTTTATAATATCTGTTATATCGTCATTGGCTATAACAGTTTTTGAATTGATCCCTCTCAAAATACACAGAAAAATCGTAATCAATGACAACCTGGCTGTTCCGGTAATTGCAGGGTATATTATGCTGGGATTATCTGTATTGATTTCTGTATAAGGGCAGGCCGGAAATGTAATATAAAACAACAGGTTTCAATAAAACATGTCCAGATAAAAATGCATTACTGGCGTATAAAACTTTAAATCGTTCCATTTCGTGTTCAGATGTTTGCCCCAAACCAGATCAAAACAGACACTCCTGGTAAAATCAGGTGCGATGATGCGCAACCCTAAACCAACACCTGTGCCACTTTCTGTTTTTTTACCACTTAAATCAAACAGATCCTTTAAATTACCTGACAAACGACCATAATCAAAGATTAATGCACCGTCAACATGATATCTGATTTCTGTCAGAGCTTCACTGATTGCATTGAGAAATTTCAGTCGTAAGGGGGGAAATGAGTAGATTGGGAATTTATACTCAATTCCCAGTAGAATCCCGTTGTTGGAACGGTAACCCAAAGTTGATCGGCTGTATCCTCTGACTGTTCCTGCATCCCCATAATAGAACCAGTATAAACGACCTGCTTCATTGTTTCTTAATACAGCACCCAGTCGGTAGGCGAACTTGTCTTTAGAGAAAATTCCGCGATGGTACAACCGAAAATTTGTGTTAAATTGTAAATATGCATTGTTGAATCCGGAATAAAGATGATTCGATTTGATTCTTGTATACAGATACCATCCTCTGGAAGGGTCGTAGCTGCTATTGCGGAAATCGCTTAACCATGCAATGTCGCTATAGAGTTCATAAGCCTTGAATGTATCTATAAATACTGTTTCCGAATCAGTTTCGAAAGCTTTTTTGTACTGAAAAGTTTCGCGAGTAAATGATGGCTGCAGTCCCAGGCTGATACTGGAGTTTTTAAATGTTTTTCTCCCGACTGAAAGAATAGAAGACGTTCTGATGTTATTGCTGTTTTGATTAAGATCTGGGTAGTAATTAACAGAAGCACCTGTTCTTATATACCAGGATGAAGGCAGAAGCGGTTTATACCATGTTAAAGCAGCACCCCTGGCATCCCAGAAACTTATTGAAGTGCGTAATCGCTCCATTTTACCACGAAAATTTATATGCTCAACTCCAAGCTGCAAACGCCACCATACTTCCCTTTTTCCATATTTCCTGTTGTATAATTCCCCGCCAATGTCAGATGGAAGCAGATAGAATTTTTCGGTGACCATTATATAAATGTGTGGTCCGTCTTCTTTGAAAAGAGTGAAAACGTCTGTCTTTGAGAACAAGTTTGTGGATTCGAGACACAATTCACCAAAATTAACTTTTATTGAATCGTATAAATCCCCTTCATTAACACCAAAAATCAATTTGATTGTTTCTGTTTTAGTTACTTTGTTACCGTGGATATTGATACTTTTGATAATTCCGTTACTGGATTGAGCAGATATATCAGATGTAGTTGCCTGAATTGAGTATTCAACTGCAAATAAAATGAAAAAAAACAGTTCAAGAGTCTTTTTGTGCAAAATGAAAAAAACCTGTTCCTGGTTAGAAGGGGGAAAAAAAAGCGGAAGGTCTGTAAGCCGGGTTCTGTCTTCCCTGATAATACAGAGGAGGCAGTCATTTATCTGGCTCCAAAAAAATGGAGCATTGAGCGACCTACCCGAGGGAATAAAAACGGACAGCTTTCTCCTGAAATAAACAGGAAATCCCTTCTACTTGGTCTTGCACCGGATAGGGTTTACCAGCTCCCTTTTAGAGGGACGGTGGGCTCTTACCCCGCCTTTTCACATCTCACCCTGTAACCCGCACGACACGGGGCAGAGCGGTCTATTCTCTGTGGTACTTTCCATACCCTTACGGGTTCCTCACTCTTCATGAGGTATCCTGTCCTGTGGTGCCCGGACTTTCCTCTGGAGATTCAAAACGAATTCCAGCGACTGCCCGACCTTCCGCCTGAAAAGAAATATAGTATAATAATTACGTATTTGGGGCAGCAATGTGAAGTATTTGCATTATTACCTGCTAATACCAATAAAAAATTTAACTGATTCATTGTTAGCTGGATTTGTTATATCTTCTGCACGAACTATTCCAAGATAAGTACCAGAACCTGCTATTCTTCCATACCGGTTCCGTCCATTCCAGATAAAAGTCAGCATTGAAGTATTTGACTTTTTACTCTCTTTTTTCTGTGAATGAACAAGATTTCCTACCGCATCATAAATAAAAAAATCTGCTTTTATATTTACACTTTCTCTGGTTTTTATAAAAGGATCTATTTGAACTTTAAAAGAACTGTTTTTTCGTGGGTTAAAAGGGTTCGGCCCCCAGGATATCTTGATTTGCAACGCAGCAGGTCGTATGTTGAGAAGTGCCCGACGATTCATAGAGTTAGATTGAAAGTTTTTGTGTGGATCACATATCGATGCTGTTGGATTGATCCATACAGAATCTCCGGCAGAGAAGTAGACAGAATCCGGTTTTGTTTCTTTAACCAGAAACAGATATCGGTTACCGGATTGCCGCAAGAAAGTAATGCTGACATTATAACCGATCCCGGAGCTTTTTTTGAAAAGGAAAGGCTCTTCATTTTCGGAAATATTGATTATTTCGGATAAAACAACTTCCAGAGTATCTGGTTGAAAAAGGGATCGGTTCGTATCCGGTGTTGCCGGATACAGTGTCGCAGAAATCAGTACCGGTGCAGCACTGTCTTCAATGAAAAAACTTGAAGTTACCTGGGGAAAACTGTGATCAATAAAGAGTGCATTCATTCTTCCGGATGTCATAATATCCATATCCTCAAAAGCGTTTTTGATATTGATTACAACATGCGTACTGTCGATTCCGTACCGAAGCCGTTCTTCAGAGATTGTATCTGTGAGGAATGTACTCCAGGAGATGATATAGGAAATTTCAGACAGATTTACTGCTTTGTCAAATTCAACCATGCATTCATCAACAAAACCATCAGCATCAGTATCAGAATAAAAAGAGTAAATAATTTGGGGCATTTTTTCCCGTATCTGAAGTGGAACAGGACGGTTAAGAGGATGAGCCTTATTGTTGAATAGATCTGTCAGAGGACCGGATGAATATATTTTGATACTGTCACCTTTTGAGAGTTCATATTCACCTGTTTTTGTAATTATAACCTTGAATGTATCGGCAAACTGCTCAAGATGCTCCACATCAAGAGTAAAAAACGTATCCGGTTTTATTAGTAAAAGAGAATTTCCAGTGATCGAAAGGGGTTTTACCGGTTCTGTAAATGTTAAAAGAATGGTATCCTGTTCACCTGAAGACTCAACAAGGGTTGCACTCCTCAGGAGTGGTCCCACACTGTCTTCTATGTTGAAATGTATTATTTCCACAGGATCTGAGAATGTTGTATCATAAGAATAGCTTATTCCAAGCCGGTTCGAACCGGAGAATGTTGTAATTTCCTGTTCGAAGGGGTCCGGAAATACAACTGTTAACTGTTTTTTATTGAGAGTATCGGGAAACATATCTTTTGGATAAATGATTTTGCTGTCAAGAATTGAAGGCCAGGAAAAAAGGATTGAATCCGGTAATCTGGTCAGTTCATGTTCAAAGTAAATTTCAGCCCGGTCAACTTTTCCATAGCTGTTATCACAATGGTAAGATGCATGAAGAACCGGATTCGTGATTCTGTGCGGCTTTGGTTGTTCTTTAATGGTAAAACTTATAGCTCCACCTTGAGATGGATCGGTCTGGGAACTGAATCGAACAATGTAATTACCGGGATCAAGTTCAGTCAATGCAGATTCGTCAATAACAATTGTGCTGAAATCTGCAGAAATGGTAATGCCGCCAAATGATGTCCCTGAAGAGAGTTGTTGCGGGTATTCAAATGACGGGCCTTCAATTGTGAATTTTACAACTGCACGAATGGTATCGGTCGGCTCTTCACTGAAATTACAGGAGAGATTGCTTGATGTAATTTTTTCGTACATGTCATACTGGATTATGCCTTCGGAAATCGTGGATGTTTCATAAAAAAGTCTGCTGCTGGTTCTCAAATCAATAGAAGTAACTATTCTGAAATTTGATCCGCAGCAGTGTCTTTCTGCAAAGAAAAGTTTGAAATTGTAGGTGCTTCCTTCAGTCAATCCAATGGTGTCGAGGTCGACAGCACCACTGACAGGACCATGGACACCTCCTATGTCAACGACAAGTGAACTGTCAATAAAGACCCACACATCATCATCACCCCTGAAATAAAATGTCTGTCCTTTTTTGTATTCGAATTCACACTCCATTTCCATGGTGAAATAATAGTTATGGCCGCTTCTGACACTGTAATTTGGATTTGGAACTGTTCCGTTTTCATCAAGGTATTGAAAATCATCCAGAGGATAGAATGCATCAGTATCGTATTCATACAACCCGTCAGAATTTTTTGTCAGAATAAGATTATGGCACTTTTCATTTGTATGATCGCTTTCAAAGGTTTCGGCAATAAACCAGTCATCAAACTGTTCTGAAGTACAGGCAGTATCGGTTTTTACTGGTCTACCATCATCAGACAGCCGCTTTTTTACCATTCCGGTCAGATGCCCGTTACACTCTTCGTTCTGGAAATCAGGGTGTTCTTCTGCTTTGTCACGAAGAATGGCTGCCACAGTAATTGTATCGCAGTTCCCTTCAATACCGGGGAAATAATCAACAACAGCGGGTGCTCCAGAGGGGAGCGGATCGGGGTAAATCCATAAAGTATCAGAACTTTTGAAAAACTCGCTCAGGTTTATAAAATTGGTGTCGTCTGTTCCGTTAAGCGCGTATGAAGTGCTGTCGAGCGAGTTAAAGAAGCGGACGAGTACTTCTTCGCTGGTATCCATATGGTTGTATCTGAACCATTTACAACTGTTTTGATATCCTCTTAACTTTAGTGTAGTCAGATTTTTGATATCTATAACGGCTCCACCAAGATCCCAGGGCTTATAGAAAAATAGGACTTTGCTTTCTGGCGGGATAAAAGAGTAGAGTGGATCAGAAGAGAGGTCGTCAATTGTAATCCATACTTCATCATGATCGGGGTGATCAGAAAAGATTTCCTGAAAAATCATTTGAGTTGAACCGGGATATTTTTGGGAACTGTCGAATTCCACATACTGAGTTTTTATATAACTGACAAGCTCAAAACGGCTGTTGGTTTCCTGTGTAGCGTTTTCAAACGTGAAACTGAACCAGTTGGCACCTTCATAAGCCATTTTATCTCCAGGATACCAGTTTTGGTCGTGCTGGACATAAAGACCATTTTCCAGTCTGTCGGGATTGTCTTTCCATGGGTGCAAAACATGAACGGTTATTTCTGCATATGTGGTTAAAATTGTTAAAAGCAGAAAAAGATAAAAACGATTCAAAAAACGTTTGAACATAAAAATATCCATGTATAAAACAGATTCTCAAAAAAAAGACAACTGCCAGAATAAAGATCTTACTAAGATAATTATAAAGAAAAACCACGCAGTGTGGAATTTTTTTACCAGTTTATCCAAATTACAGTGATGGGATTAACAATTAATATCATAAACTATATTAAATCAAGACAATACAATAAAGATGGTAAGAAGATCCAAAAATATTGCATTGACCGGATTCAATTAAAGCCATATAATAATATAGAATAAGACTCCATTTGCATCACCTGTTTAATTAAACCAGACATCTGACTTTGAATAGCACGTGACCTGGTCAAAATCCAGAAAATATTGTTTCATGTTTGAGAGATAAAATTTCATGCGATCTCTTTTTTATAGAAAACCTCTCTATTTTTTAATTATTGCGGTAATTTTGTTTTGTACCGTGCCAATATTTGCGGACAATTATTCTGATGATCACAATGATGGTAATCTTAACGGCTGGACTGTTGTTGGAGACAAGTTCTGGAACGAAAGCGGAGGATACGTTACCGGGAATTATTCAAATGGAAATGGATTTCTTATAAGGGATAACGATTGTGCAAATGACGGAACATTTATTTATAAAATTAAATCCGATCCTCATTTTTCACAAAATGGTAGTGGCATTTTCAGGTATTCGGATAGTTCACATTATTATTCTGTGCATTTATTTGAGGAAAATGCAGGAGGTGTTTCGGCAGGCAACGCTCTGATATTCTGCAAAAATAGACTTGATAAATCAGGCAGCTATACTATAGTAAAGGGCAACCTCAACTTGTCAGGAATGAACTCGGAATATACAATAAAAGTGGAATTGTCTGGTTCAACATTTACGTTCTGGTGGTATAAGTCAAATACATGGGACAGTCTCGGTCAGGTTACTGATTATGAACATTCATCTGGCAAAGTTGGTTATGCTGTTAATAATCAGTGGACGCCTCTTGTTAGTTTCGATTATTCCTCATGGGAGGATAATGGCTCGGGGGGCGGTGGAGGAAGCGGTGATACGGTAACAATCAATGCCGGCGGTGGCGGGGATTATACTTCATTGAATGCTGCATTAATTCATATTCAAAATAATGTGATAACACCGGATGTGGTTTGTTTTACCGGATCACAGCAATACACTTACGAAATGAGTGAATTTTTAGACAGGTCTCTAGGCAGTATAGTATTCAGGGGAGCGGAAACAGATCCGGACAATTTCCCGATTGTAAACCATACCAATTGTGATTATTATCAGTTCATGAAAAACGTAAATGTTACATTCGAGAACCTGATTCTGACCGGTAGAACCGGTTTTAAAAATGATAACGGTTCAAATCAGATTATATTCAGAAACTGCGTCATTCGAGAATTTTCTGAAAGTGAACTTATTTATATTGAGGCAAATAATAATTCACCAACTGTTCTGTTCGAGAATTGTTTGTTTGTTAATAATACATACAGTTATATATTGGGTATTAATTTTTATGGGACAACTCATCCCAATTTCACTATTGTTAATTGCACGTTTGACAATAATACCGGTATTTTCGACAAAGATGAAAACAATAACAATAACATGAAATTTTTTAATAATATATTCAGCAACAACAGTACTACATTTCATGGAAACTATATGAGGAGTAAAACCACCTATAGTCTGACATCGGAATCTTTGTCAGGTTACGGTACAGTGTGTGTCAGTAACAGTAATCCTCAGTATGTGTCATCTTCACGAACAAGTCCATCAGACTGGATTATCTCACCCTCTTCACCTGCAGTAGGAATTGGTACTTCAGATGGAGCACCTGATATTGATATAGGAAACAACATTCGTCAGGGGACCATAGATGCCGGATGCTGGATCAGCGGAGCTTCACTTGAAGATAATTATACTTGGGATACTTCATCAACTCCCGGGATTCAGGCAGGTAATGGTACGTGGGGGACAGATAACTACTGGACTCCTGAAGGCGAAGGAACTATACTTGTAGCCTGGCCGGGAGCTGGAAGAAGTGCTACTTTTGCGGGCAGTGATGGTTCTTATACCATTACTGTAAATGATACGCAGAGAGTGGACAGTATTGCATTCATGAATGATGGATATACTCTTAACAGTGGAGTACTTTATCCCGATACAAAGAATGCAATTTATATTGCTTTCGGAAAGACTGCGACGGTTAATTCTACAATCAGGGGTTACATTGGCTTGTCAAAATATGGTTCTGGAACTCTAATCCTGACAGGTACTAATACATACTGGGGAAAAACGACAATCGATGAAGGTGTTTTGCAGGTGGGTAATGGTTCTACGGGATCAATCAATATCTATGATTCAATTGAAAACAATGCAACACTCATTTATAACATCTCAATTGATTATCCGCAGGCAGGTACAATAAAAGGAACAGGTACTGTAATAAAACAGGGCAGCGGAAATCTGATTCTGGGCACAACCAATACTTTTACAGATGATCTTGTTATCTCATCAGGTTCGGTTACAATCGGGGCAGGTGAAACCAGTGGATCTATTACTGCAAATGTAATAAACAACGGCAGCTTTTATATAAACCGAAGCAATGATTATACCTTCAGTTATGATATCAGCGGAACCGGGCAGCTAATAAAACAGGGTAGTGGAAAGCTGATTTTGACAGGGAGCAATACATATACCGGTACAACTCAAATCGCAACCGGATCTCTACAGATAGGAAACGGTGGAACTGAGGGAACTGTTTCCGGTGATATTACAAATAGTCAGATACTGTATTTTAATCGTTCCGATTCATATGTGTATGAGAGTGTAATTTCGGGAACTGGCTCTGTAGTTCAATCTGGTATCGGAATGGTTACTTTGAGTGGAAACAATACCTATTCCGGTGTTACTACAATCAATGATGGAACTCTAAGAATAGGTAATGGCGGCACAACAGGTGCAATCTCCAGTTCGAGTAATATTACAAACAATTCTGCACTTATAATTGATCGTTACGGTTCTTATACTTACAGTGGTGTAATATCCGGAACCGGTACAGTAACAAAATCCGGAGATGGTATATTTACATTATCCAATGATAATACTTATTCAGGAATCACCACTGTATCTCAAGGGACGTTGAATATTACCGGATCCCTTCCGGCACAAAGCAGTGTCAATGTAAACAGTGATGGAGTAATTTC
>DATGNN010000127.1:0-3095 GCA_035306725.1 Chitinispirillaceae bacterium
GCCTGAAGATTCTGCACATTGTCTTCCTGCGACCATGAATCGGTAGAATCGTCATATACCATAAAATATCTGGCTCTGCCAAATCTTGGGTCAACTTCGCTTTCGGTGGTTGGTTGTTGTGCTGTTACAAAAATTTTCATATGTTACCTCAAAATCCTATAAATGTTTATTTTCAAAGGAATTTTTGTTATTGAAACCGGTTTTGCCATCCACGATGTCTTTTTCTGTATTGACATTTTTTATTACAGCCAGGCATGGCGTATCTGGTTTCAAGATCCATTCCATCCAGGTATTCGTTTAGAATTTTTTCTACAGGCCCACATATCCAGGAATGTACCTTTATACCTTTATCTTTTAAAGCTGCAGTTCCGATTGAAGAGATTGCGCCACAAATGACAACTGTAACGCCATGTTTAAAACAGAGTTCAGCTTTATCAAAAAGAGAAAGGCTGCGTATATCCACTCTTATGCGTTTGTTACCAGGTTTTACTATAAGAAAAAAACAGGATGCATCATAGAGCGGAGAGATTATATTGTTCCAATCAGTTATTGCTATTGTTTCCATGTGATTCAAACGACTACGCTAAAATCATGCCTTGTTTTTGAAACTGAATTTTTGTTTAAAATTGAAGGATTTATTTGTTTATATTCAATTATGGTTGTTGCGAAAATGCAATAATGCAATAATGTATTGCGAAACTGCAGAGTTTTAAATAAATATATGAAGTGTTTTTGCGTATTCTACAGGCATGATCATTGCATAATGGAGCACTCTTTCATAGCAAAAACAAAACTTGCAAGGATTGCTATTACAAAATATTACTGTATTAAGGAGTTATTTTTTTATGAGTCATCAGGGTGCAGATGAAAAACGGTTACTGGAAACGTTATCTGGTATAAAGAAAAAGTTAGTGGTTCTAAGTGGAAAAGGTGGAGTTGGGAAAAGTACTGTTTCGGTGAATATTGCGGTTGGTCTGGCTCTCAAAGGTAAAAAAACTGGTCTGCTTGATACAGATCTTCATGGGCCTTCAGTTCCAAAAATGTTGGGGCTTGAGCATTTTATGATATCAGGAGATGAACAGCACCTTGAACCTGCAGTTGCATTTGAAGGAAATTTGAAGGTGATGTCAATTCAGTTTATGCTTCGGAACCTTCACGATTCAGTAATCTGGCGTGGTCCGCTAAAACATTCTGTAATTTCACAGTTTATCGGGCACACGGTCTGGGGTGATCTGGACTATCTTATTATGGATTCTCCTCCGGGAACTGGTGATGAGCCGTTGTCTGTTGTTCAGACTGCAAAACCTGATGGAGCCATAATTGTTACAACACCCCAGGATGTAGCTACTTTTGATGTACGGAAATCTATAGATTTCTGTAACAAACTTTCTTTACCTGTTGCGGGTGTTATAGAGAATATGAGTGGTTTTTTATGCCCGCATTGTGGAAAAGAAACTGCAATTTTTGGCACCGGAGGCGGAAAAAGAATGGCTGAAGACCTGGAAGTGCCGTTTTTAGGAACAATTCCTATAGACCCGGAATTTGTTTTAAACAGTGATGCCGGGAAAGCTTTTATTGATGCAAAGGCAGACGGGGCTTGTACAAAAATGATAAATCAGATTATTGAAAAGTTAATGTAGGATTTTGGGACAGAATATTTTTCCTTTTTGGGACGAACTATCTTTTTACTCTTTTCCTGAACCCAAAAAAATTAGTCCGTCCCAAATTTTCAAATTCCGAAATTAATTTATTCTATTTCAATTAAAACAGCAATAATCAGCACCCGCATCATGATTTATATTATTAATCAGCAGTATCTGACTATACTTCACATCGCAAAAAAAAAGCTGCGATCAGGAGCGTTTTTAAGTAACAGGGAATCTTTTAATTTAAGATGTGGGGTATCTTTATATTGCTCCGAATATGCTTCTGATCGCAATAATCCATTTTTACGCTGGTTTGGGACAGACTATTTCTTTTTAAATTCAGTCTGTTTCAAAAAAAGTTTCAGGAATGAAGTGGTTTAGATTAAAAAAAATTGATAGATATGTATAAGCGAGACCAGAACTCCAGATTCGATCCGATTCTTGATTCCATTGCAGATGGTGTTTTTACGGTTGATAAGGATTGGAATATTACATCTTTTAACAAAGCTGCAGAAAAAATTACGGGTGTACCGCGAGATATTGCAATTGGGAGTAAATGCTGGGAAGTGTTCCATGCTGAAGTGTGTGAACGGGATTGTTTATTAAAAAAGACTATTAAAAGCGGAAAACCGTGTGTTAATAAAATAATTCGTATAGTCAGAAAATCGGGTATTACTGCACCGATAAGTGTTTCTACCGCAATCCTTAATGATGAATCCGGTACCATGATTGGTGGAGTGGAGACTTTCAGGGACCTGAGTGAAATTGAAGAATTACGCAAAGAACTGACTGGCAGAAATACCAATTACGATATGGTTTCCCGAAACCATCTTATGCTTAATATTTTCAATACGCTTGAACCGATTGCACAAAGCAATTCACCTGTTTTGATACTTGGAGAGAGTGGCACAGGGAAAGAACTCCTGGCAAAGGCTATTCACAATTTGAGCAATCGTATTACCGGTCCTTTTGTCGCTGTAAATTGTGGTGCTCTTCCAGAGAATCTTCTTGAATCGGAACTCTTTGGATATAAAAAAGGTGCTTTTACAGACGCAAAATCGGATAAGCCCGGGCGTTTCGATCGCGCAAAAGGCGGTACACTTTTTCTTGATGAAATAGGGGATTTGCCAAAACAGATCCAGGTAAAACTGCTTCGGGTTCTTCAGGAACATGTCTATGAGCCACTTGGTTCTACTGAAGTAGTACATGCAGATGTGCGCATAATTGCGGCTACAAATCGTGATATAAGAAAAATGGTAGAAAACGGGGAGTTTCGGCAGGATCTGTTTTATAGAATTCATGTTATGCCAATTACACTTCCACCATTACGTAAGCGTACTGATGATATTCCGATACTTGTAGAGCACTTTATATCACATTTTAATTCGATCCACAAAAGGTCGATTGAAGCAATATCACCCGAAGCGATGTCGGTTCTTATGCACCATA
>DATGNN010000128.1:0-6500 GCA_035306725.1 Chitinispirillaceae bacterium
CGCCTGACACAAAAAATTCGGTTGTGGAATATAGTATTTCAGGATTTTCGTCCGACAAGGTTGAATTATGGGATATAAAAAGAAACCGTTTCTTTACAAAATTTCTAACGGAAAAAGGAACAGGACAGCAGAGCTCAACATATACTCTTGTTTTTCAGGATAGTCTGGCAGTTAATACAACTTACATTGCACAAGCGGTTTCGAAACGACTAACCCCGTTAAGCATGAAACCTGATACTATCATCAGTAACTGGAACCACGTGATAAATTCCGATTACATTGCAGTCAGTGTTGATTCTTTCAGTACTGAACTGAATGTACTGCTTGAGACTCACGCCAAACGCGGCCTGAAAACTGCTTTTGTAGACATTGATGATATCTATAACAGCTTTTCATGGGGGATCAGAGACCCTGAAAGTATTCGTTCCTTTCTTGCATACCTCTTTAACAATGGGAACAATCCTCCCAAATATCTATTGCTTGGGGGTGATACATCACATGATTTAGACAAAAAGAACCGCTCCCGTAATATAGTACCCACGAAGCTTTCGAGATTTCCCGGATGGGGCCCGGGAGCAAATGATTGCTACTTTACCCTGGTGTGCGGTGAAGACAATTTTATGGATCTTGCAGTTGGGAGATTTCCTGCACAAAACCGCCTGGAAATGCGTACTCTTGTGAATAAAACTGTAAATTATATCAATAATCCTCAAAGAGGTTTCTGGCGCGACAACATTCTTCTGCTGGGGGGTGGAGAACAAAAATTTACAGAGTTCAATACTGAGGTTGTCAATAACCAGATCGGATCATCAATGAATATCTATCGCCTTGATGCAGATCCTGGCTCAAGGTATTACAAGGATGAATTTACAGCCTCTAAACAGATTGCCGATTATATCAATTCAGGTATGTACATTGTAAATTTTAACGGACATGGCGGCGGAAACATCTGGTCGGACAACAACTTTTTCGGTTATAAAGATCTCTCCCGCCTTTATAATGGCCAATGGGGCAAAAGTGGAAAACTGCCTGTGATTTTCAGCTTTACCTGTCTCACCGGTTTTTTTGAAAGTGTATTCTACCGATCCTTAGGCGAAGAGTTTATACGTACTGATGAAAACGGAGCTGTCTGTTTTTATGGTGCTTCAGCATATACGTCCAGCAGCGGTAATCTGCTTCTGAATAAACTGATTCTTCAGAATGCAATTCATGGTGATTTCGAATCAACAGGTGACCTTATCAAATATTGTGAAACGAGCATGCTTGTGAGATACGGTGAACACTACCTGGATCTGGTACGTCAATATAATCTTCTGGGCGATCCGGCTCTTCCATGGAATATGACACCAGACACCCTGGCACTTACGCTCGCTAATTCATCTTTGACACCTGGAGACAGTCTGTCTGTAAGTGGTATTTGTTCTCCTGTTACCAATGGCACTTTGAAACTAATCGTAAAGTCGGGTGATGAAATATGGAATCAGGTTGTTGATTCTATTATTGACAGTACTTTTTCATACAGTTTTGCAGTTAAAGACAGTGCACAAACTGCATCAGGACTGGTTCGTGCATATGCCTGGAACGATTCCACTGAAATACGGGGCTGGATACCTTTTTCAAAAGACAGTTTAATGATATTTGATACACACCTGTCGTTATCAAAAGCTTCATTTGGTGACAGTGTTTTTATTAAATGCAGACTTTCGAGTGATTCATCTTTTGAATTTACCGAAATATACTGTAATTACGCAATCTCATCTTCGTGGAGACCGGAAATTGACTTTACAGGAATAAAAATGGTCAATGATTCACTTGATTACTGGAGCAGTTCCGAAAAAGTTTTCCTCGGGTATAATGGTGATATTACCGAAAAGCTGCTTCTCCGTTTCAGACTGCTTTCCAATAAAGAATCAAAAGAAAGCACTTTATTCAGTTTTGATTTGACCGGACGTCCGGATCTTACATTTATTGATACAACTCTCAATCTTTTCTGGGACAGGGATTCTCTAAGATGCAGGTGCTCCATAATCAATATCGGTAATTTGAAAGCTCCTGGCTGCAAGGTACTTTTCTTTTTTGAAAAAGACAAGCTGGTACAGGATACAATTACCATCCTGAATTCAAGGAATTCACTGAAACCGGGAAAAACACTGACTTTGGATTTTGCCCTGCCCGACACTCAAGGTGTTATTGGTTTTGGGGGGTGGATAGATCCTGATAACAAAACAGAAGAGATCCTTCATGAAAACAATACAGTTTACGGAAAGTCTGTGGTCGTTTACAAAGATCTTAAACTGACTTCTGATACACTTGAATCTTTTAAAGGTGGGCTTTCTCTGAGTCCATCACATGATTTTAACCAGAAACACCGTGTTTTTCTGTTTGAAAAATCACTGCAGCAAAATTCCCCTCTGAAAACAGAATCAAACTGGCTGCCGCTTCAAAACGGCTCTTCCAAACAGTTTATAACTGGTATCAGGCCTGCTTTGAAAACATCCGATTCACTTATCTGGAAATTTATACCCCAAAGGGCAAAATCCGGCCTGGAAACTGGAAATGACTATGCATCTAAAATTGCAATAATGTATTATGATACAACGATATCAAGCTGGAGGTCCTTATCAACAGGAAACATGGGAGGTTCTCTGTATTCGATTAAAACCTCGTTACCTGGTCCATTTGCACTTGCAAAACTGGGTGATCTTGACCCGCCGGATATCACTGTTTCTGTTGCAGACCAGGTGCTTAATACATTGGATTATGCAGCCAGAAACAAACCTTTTACGCTGTTTTTTTCTGATCCCTCCGGTGTTCTCCCCTCTTCGATAAATATGTTGATAAACAGAAAAGAACTCCAGTCTGATCTTCATTCTCAAATCGAATCCGCGAATGATCTTGAAAACATAACCATAACAGCATATCCGCAGACGGAAAACAGTATCGATTCACTCACTGTTACAGCGAGTGATCTTGCCGGGAACAGCATATCACGTACATTTGAGTATATGCCGGGTGAGGATCTTTCGATCAGGTTTCTGTCATGCCATCCCAACCCGTTTACGGCAAAAACAAGAACAAACGGTACTGTACAGGTAATACGATTTGCCTATTTATTGACAGATCTTGCCGATAAAGTCAGACTAAGCATTTATACTGTCAGTGGAAAACGTATCAGGCAATGGTCTTTTTTCAACATTATCGGTTATCAGGAAGTTAAATGGGACGGAAGAGATAATGACGGCTATCGCATAGCCAATGGCACCTATTATGCAAAACTTGAAGCTTCCAACAGACACCAGAAAACGAAAAAAATTATCCGAATAGCAAAACTTGAGGGGTACTGAGTGGCATTATATATAGTATCAACACCGATTGGAAATCTTGAAGATATTTCTTTCAGGGCGATTGAGATCCTTAAGAAAGTAAATTCGATTCTTGCTGAAGACACACGTGTATCACGTAAACTTCTTTCTCACTATGGAGTTGAAACTCCGGTTTTCCGCTATCACGACTTTAACAAGGAAAAAGTAACACCATCACTGGTTTGCCGTCTCAAAGAGGATGAGGAGATGGCACTTATTACTGATGCCGGGACCCCGGGAATTGCAGATCCGGCATTTTTTCTTGTCAGAGCAGCAATCAGGGAGAATGTTAAAATTGTTCCTGTTCCTGGGGCTTCTGCATTTCTCTGTGCACTGGTCGGCAGCGGTCTTCCTACAGACCGTTTTATTTTCGAAAATTTCCTCCCGCACAAAAGTTCCCGAAGAATCAAGCTGTTTATGTCTTTGAGAGAAGAACCCAGGACAATAATTTTTTACGAAACTCCGCACAGAATACTTAAAGTATTAAAGGAGTTAAATGATACACTTGGTGAGATTCAAATTGTTATAGCACGTGAATTGACAAAATTTTATGAGGAGTTTCTTCGCGGAACACCAAAGGAACTGCTCTCCCATTTTGACAAACATCCGCCAAAGGGAGAGATGGTTGTTTTGTTTAATATTAGAAGTTAAGATGAATACTTATAAAACTATCGGGATCACCGGACAGATTATCGGTTAAATGCATCACCTAAAACTTAATGCTGCCGGATAGTTGAAATCTGTTTCATCAGAACCTCCTTCGAGATTAAGCTCCTGATCAGATCAATACCCCTTGGTCTAAAAGGAGCCGACTCCCACTTTACTGAAAGTGCCTGCATATTTATCCTATGCGATTTCTATTTTAAATGATCTCATCCGGAATCATACCTGCAAAGCTTCTCGGAAACCCCTTTCTCTTTTACAATTTTTTCACTGTAAGATGATTCGAACTAAAGACCATTAATAGTACAAACAAATTCCTTACCATGCTATAACATCCTCCTTACAATTGTTATTGATATTTTATTCGATAACAGATTTCACATTTGTTTTAAAGGTGTCAATACCTTGTTAATGCCAGAAAATGTTAAATGCCGGGATTCCAGGTTTATTTGATACCTGAAGTTTTTACTGTTTTAAAAATGGTACTTACCTGACACCATCAGAAGCTCGCTGATATTCAATGATAAAGGTTGACAATCTGCAGGATCATAAGGTAGCCAGATTCTTTCTTTTATTTAAAATCAAATAGCAGGTTAAAATTCAGTTGTTAAAACCATGCAAAATATTAATCATCTCTTAACATCATTCTAACATTGAACGTTTATCTTTTTTATGAGGTTGAATTTAATCGGATGGAGGAAAACAGATATAAGACAAACTACAGGATTTATTGAAATCAGGTCGTGGGTAGCTGAAGAATTTCAATGACAATTATATACTTTTCAAGATTACACATAGGAGTTTAAATGAAAAAACAGATCCTTTTAACTGCACTTCTTTTCTTAACACAAGTTGCATATTCAGAAAGAATCGACATCATTGGCGCAGGGGCATCATTTCCAGCTCCCCTTATTACAGCAATGGCTGATTCATACAGGGTATTGACTAACCAGAAGGTTACTGTCAATTACCAATCAATTGGTTCAGGTGGCGGAATCAGGCAGTTTTCAGAACAAACAATAATGTTTGGGATGACTGAAGCATATCTTAAAGATGACATTATGGAATCTATTGAAAAGAAATCCGGTGGGAAAGCGTTCAATATGCCCATAACACTTGCTGATGTTGTTGCGGTATATAATCTGCCAGGTATAGAAAAAGGTCTCGTTTTAAATGGTGAAGTCCTTACTGATATATTTTCAGGAAAAATTAAAAAGTGGAATGATTCCAGAATTTCAAAACTTAATCCCAAAACAAAACTGCCTTCATTGCCAATAACAGTTGTACACCGCAGTGACGGATCCGGAACAACAAATATCTTTACCAGTTATCTTGGCAGTGTCTCGAAAGAATGGGCAAAAAAAGTTGGCTTTGCTACAAGTGTAAACTGGCCTGTCGGAATAGGTGCAAACGGAAACGAAGGAGTTGCGGGAACTGTCAGGAATTCTCCCGGATCAGTCGGATATGTAAGTTTTTCTTATGCACTTTTAAACAAGATCTCCTATGCATATCTGGTCAATTCATCAGGTAATACAATAAAACCCAGTTTCAGTGCAACTACTGCTGCGGCCGACATTGATCTGCCTGAAGATACAAGGGCTCTTTTCACCAATACATCTTCAGCTAAAGGGTATCCTGTCGCCGGTTTTACATGGATGCTTGTTTATGAAAACCTTGATAAGAACAAGGCTATTACAAATCAAAATGAAGCAGAAGAACTTGTCAAATTTTTGATATGGGCAATTACAGACGGACAGGAATTATCTGAATCTCTGGGTTACGCAAAACTTCCCCAGGCAGCAGTCAAGAGAAACGTTGCAATGATCAAACAGTTAAAATGGGAAAACAAACCAATTGGGAGTCAATTAATTGAATCCAGTAAATTAAAATAGATACAAAACGGCAGGAAAGGGGCTTAACCCCTTTCCTGTTACTTTCAGGATAACATATGAAAAAAAATACTATAAACTATGAATTGCTGAAAAAACCTATCTCCTTGATTTATCGCAAGCAGGGAGACCGGATCTTTCTGTCCATGGCAGTATTTCTGGGTATAAGCATAGTTTTACTTACAATAGTCATGGCATTTGTACTGTATGGAGAGAGTAAAGAAGCAATAACCAGGTTCGGTGTATTGGGATTTCCACTGAAAGCTGTATGGGATCCGGCAATAAATCTGGAGTTTGGCGCTCTGACATTCATTGCAGGTACTCTTTTTACCAGTATCGGTGCACTTGTCCTCTCGTTTGTTCCTGCTGTTGCCATCGCGATCTTTACTGCTGAGTACGCTCCGAGATGGCTTTCTGTCATAGTAGACAATCTTGTAAACCTTATAGCTGCAGTTCCAAGTGTTGTTGCTGGAATCTGGGGAATTTTTGTATTTACCCCGTGGATGCGTGACTGTGTATATATGCCATTTTTTTCCTGGTCGACAGATAATTTTCCGGTACTGATTCCGCTGCTTGGAAATCCTAT
>DATGNN010000129.1:0-6345 GCA_035306725.1 Chitinispirillaceae bacterium
AGAACGTGGAGTCGTTCGTACCCTTACTGCAAATACTCATGGGAAAGCAACAATAAATCTGGGTGCTGGAATCAGTTTTCAACAATCGTCAGATTATCTTCAGGGACAGGTCAGATCTGGTGTGATTGGCAATGTTCTGGACAGGTACAACAACGTGGTGCAATCAGGCGAACTTGAACCTGCCAGGCTCTTTTCATCTAATATCTTTGTTTCTGTTGGTCCCCTTTCAATTTGGGATATTGCATTGAGTTTCCCGTTTTACTACGACTGGTCGGGTATCAAGGGGCTTAACAGCGGTGGTATCGGGGATCTGGAGTTTTCTACAAAACTGAAAATACCTACAGCTACAAAGGCTTTTTCGCAGGCATTCTATTTCGCAACTACCATACCTGTAGGAATGAAAAATAACGGTTTGTTTCCCAGACATCCTTACTATATCGAGGGTAAGCAGATAAACCCTGCTGAATCATTCTATTCATCCGAAAACGCTTCAATGAAGCTTCAGTTGTTATTGTCTTTTGATATAAGTAAAATTTTAGAAAAGGTACCGGTTCAGATCCATACCAATGTCGGAGCTGTTGGTAATCTGTCTAGAGAAAAGCAGAGAAATACCATTACTGGTGGTATCGCTATGGAGTATATGCCTGCAGATTTCATTTCCCTGTTTGTCGATTTTTATGGAGAGTCAAGGTGGAGTAATTTTTCAACCTCTTTTAATCCTGCAAATGATCCGGTTTTTGTATCACCTGGCGTAAAACTTACTACCCCTTCCGGAATGTATATAATGTTTTCTGGAGATTTCTCTCTTTCGTCTAAAGCTAATCAGGCACGCCTGAACTGGAATCGGGAAAACTATAAATACTCTACTGCACCAAATCCTCGTTATGGAATGCAGTTTGTTTTTGGATGGAACGGTTTTATGACAGTACAGGATGAAGACAGGGATGGAATAAAGAACGATAAGGATCGTTGTCCGAAAGATCCAGAAGACAAGGATGGTTTTGAGGATGAAGACGGATGTCCGGATCCGGATAATGACAAGGATGGTATACTTGATATAAACGATAAATGTCCGGATGATCCTGAAGACAAGGATGGGTTTGAGGATGATGATGGTTGTCCTGATCCTGATAATGATGGTGACAAGATTCCAGATACCAGGGATAAATGCCCGGGATTGCCTGAAGATTATGATGGGTATGAAGATAATGACGGTTGTCCGGATCCGGACAACGATAATGACGGGATTGTTGATTCGGTTGACCAATGCCCTGATGATGTAGAGGATTTTGATAATTTTGAAGATGAAGATGGGTGTCCGGATCTGGACAATGATAAGGATGGAATTCCGGATTTGAAGGATTTGTGTCCCAATGAACCGGAAACGTTTAATAACTACAAGGATGATGATGGCTGTCCGGATACTGTGAAAAAAAGCGAACCGGATATTCCAAAACATCAGATCGTACATGGAATGTCCTTCCGTACAGGAAGTTCTGATATGTCGTTTGATTCTTATCAGTATCTGGAACCGATAGTCAAGCAGTTAAAGCAGTATCCTGAAGTAGAGATTGAAATCAGGGGGCATACAGACAGTGTTGGAAGTTATCAACGAAATATGGAACTATCACAAATGAGAGCTGAATCTGTGCGTAAGTATTTTTTATCTCAAGGAATATCAGCTAAAAGGGTTAGTGCTGTTGGATTCGGCCCATCAAGCCCTGTTGGAGATAATAAAACTGCTGCCGGCAGAGCAAAGAACAGAAGGATCGAAATTGTCAGAATTAAATAGATTCAGTTGTAAGGTGTAAAAATTTACATGGCAGTTTCAGGGTGGAACGGGTAATTCGCGATCGGGAGCATGTTGACAACAAACAGAAAACTGGCGTTTGCAAATGTGTAATAATGGGTCGGATCGCAGCTGTTTTCAAAATGTGATTGACAGGATATTGTTAAATGATTCGACATTACTAATATCAGAAAATCTCCTGTAAATCTCTTTCAATATAGTGATATCGGTAATTTATAACACCAGAAATGCCCGTATTTCCAACTGATACATCTTGACCAGGCAAAAAGATCAGACATCGCAGGGGGAATTGAAACTTTTGCTTAAATATTTCTGTCTCATTTACTTTTTTTATCTGTCCTTTTTTGTGACCGTATCTAAGGCGAACGGTAAAATATCTGAATCGCTTCATTATGTCCTCCGAATGGATACGGTTTGCAATGTCTGGGTCTACTTTACAGATAAAGGAATGGTTTCAGGATCTTCAGATCCTGCATGCAACCGTGCACTCGCACGTCGAAGGGCTGCAGGGTATATTTCTTCAGATAACATGGATTTGCCGTTAAGTGAGGATTATATAAGAAGTGTTGAAACTTTGGGAGGGAAGTTGCGACATGCATATAAATGGGAAAATGCAGCAAGTTTTTCTGTTTCTTCAGGAAAAATCAAAGCAATTTCCAGACTGCCTTTTGTAAAATTCATACAACCAGTGGGAGTTTATAGGCGAAAAGAAAGAAAATCAGGAAGGTTTCTGGAGAAAAATGCTGCTGAGCGAGACAGTATTTATGGTCTAAGCTTTGATCAATTGAGCATGGCCTCAATCACATCTGCACACGAGTATCTGTTTAAGTTCAAAAAAGAAGCAGTACCCGGAAGTGGAGTTCTGATGGCTTTTTTTGACAGCGGATTTCGACTTGATCACAAATGTTTTAACCATGCCAATGATAATTATTCCATTAAAGCAACCAGGGATTTTATAGACAACGATACTACTGTTTTTGATCCGGATTCGGTTCGCAGTGATACTGCACACCCTTATTATACAAATGATCATCATGGGACAAGTGCACTGAGTCTGGTTGCGGGATATGATCCGGGAAATTTCATGGGTGCAGCGTGGGGAGCTCAGTTTGTACTCGCAAGAACAGAGGATACATATTCAGAAGGGTATATGGAACGGGAAATTCATGCTGAGGAGGATAATTGGGTTGCAGCACTGGTGTGGGCAGAGAGTCTCGGGGTGGACATCGTGTCAAGTTCACTCGGGTATCGTGATGGATTTGAGGATTCTGTTATTATTGGGCGTGATGGTAAATATGATACTATTGGTGATTATTCCTATTCAGATCTGGATGGTGAAACTACGATCGTATCCCGTGCTGCTTCAATGGCAATTCGAAGAGGCGTTTTAATTGTAAATGCAGTAGGAAATGAAGGGTCGTCTGAAGCGGGAACGTTATGTGCTCCTGCTGATGCATATGGTGTTATAGCTGTAGGCTCAGTTGATTCAGATCGGCATATTACATGGTTTAGCAGTACCGGTCCGACTTATGATGGACGGATAAAACCCGATCTGGTGACTCTTGGTACAAATATAGCTGTTGCAGTTCCAAGCAGATCCGCTTTTTCGGAATATGGCAGATTTGGAACAGGAACATCATTTTCAACCCCTTTTATCAGTGGTATCTGTGCTCTTATCAAGCAGGCGCATCCGGTGCTTGAACCATCACAGGTACGTTCAAGGCTTTATCGGTACTGTTACTTGTTGCCGGATCAGGACACAATTGATAACAAATATGGTCGTGGCTTGCCAAATGCAGTACTCTCCTGTATGCAGGATGATGAGATATTTGTAAAAATCAGCGACACTTCGGGTGCTGCACTCCGACATGTTCTTATCGAAAATTCGTCTGGAGATTCTTTGGGTATAACAGATCATGAAGGAGCAGGGCTGATAAAAGAAGCAAATCTACCTGTAAATCTGGGTCTTGTATTTTCAGGAAAGCGTTACACATTATCAATAGATTCAACACCAGCATATAGAGAAATAATTATTGACGACGACAGCGGGGGAGTAATTGTTTCGCTTCGTAATAAACAAAATCAAGATGTTGCCGGAACCGTTTTTATGAGGTTTGAAGGTGAACAAAAATACCTGGAACAGAATACAGATGAGTCTGGTTACATAAGAATTGGTCATTATAAAGAGGTTACAGCAGAGATTTTTGCTAAGGCACCCGGTTATAAAGCATCAGATACGATAAGTGTTCTTGTTTGTTCAAGGCAGTGTTCAGAAGTGATATTTCTGGAAGAGATACCTGTATTTCAATTCCACCTCTATCCCACAGTTATAAAAAATGACATGTCATTAAAAGTAAAATTTCTTTCGGAAACCGGGAAATCACAAAGCCATATAAAATTGTCGGTCCGGTCTGTTGATGGTGCTCTTGTGTGGAAGGCAAACCGGTTTGTGGAGTCGGCCGAACCGTTCGAATTTGAATGGGACTGTCGTAATGCAGGCAGAGGGAAAAGAATCGTTCCCGGAGTTTACTTTTTGATAATTGAATGTAATGGTAAAGTTTTTCGTAAAAAGTTTCTTATTTCTGGATAAACCAGTTGAACCCCCATCTGAATGTTAATCCTGAGGAGTAGTATCCTGGTACATAAGCATATTTAAAGTTAAGTAGATTGTCTATTTTATAAAAAAGCCGGAAACTTTTGATATGTGCTGCAATCTCAAAACTTAAATTGCATACAGGATTATTCCAGTCGTCAAATCCTGCAAAGTAGATTGTATCCCGCTCGCTCCAATAATCCAGAGAAAGTTTCATGTCGATGTATTCGTGAGTGTGAGCAGGATGTGCTGCATAAGAAAGTTCTGTGTGAGATTTAATGAATGGTTTACTGTCTGAAAGCATGGCGCTGGTACTGAATTTTAATCCATTCCAGCTTAATCTTGGGGCAATTATAAAGACCGATTGTGGCTGTTCAAAAGGAATGGATCCGGACGGCCAGGAGTTGATAACGGATATAGGATCCACACCATGAACAAACTGATAACCAAGCAGCAGCCCAAAAAGTTTCCAGTTAATCAGATATTCTGCACCAGCCTTGATATACTGATCTGCCAGTACCTGGCTTAAAGAAATAGAATCCAGAGAGACCGGGAAAGGGATATAATCGTATTCAACAAAGGTACGTATTTTGTTATTGTGCCTTTGTAGTTTTATAGCTGCATGCCATACAGGAACGGGGGTCAGGCTTTTTTCCCAGTAATTAAATGCGCATCCTCCGCCTAAATCGGGCATTATCTCAATGTTACCTAGTGTAAAGTTAGGAGTATAGAATAGTTCGTAGCGATTCTGCCAGCCAAGAAAACTGCTGCTGTCGAAAAATTGTTTCTTATTGCGTTTCAGGTCAATTTTTATTCCCAGGGAATCATCATTAAATAAATGACCGCTTCGGGCGGTAGCTTCGATATCTTTTACCAGTCCGTCTTTACGGACCGGGGTTGTCTTCTGTTCAATCAATTCTGGTGAGGTGTAAACTACTGGTTCATTTTTATATGCACCGTCAAGATCAAGGAAAAACTTTCCAGGGAGTTTCCATGAAGTATTGGTTTCAATAAAAAGGGGATATCTGTTAACTAGAGCATGCGGGATCTCATCGATTTGGGAAGTTCTGTCCAATGCGATTTCATTGGACAAGTCTCCATACAGAAAGTTCAGGTCAATTTTATTCCCATTATTTCCTTTCCAGGCAGCAGAAACACCTACAGTATGCTCATCTGTGAGAGGATTGTATCCATTGTTCGTTACCTTTGAAGAATCAAAAATGGAACTGTAGAAATTGTAGATGTTTTGTCTGTTGTGACTGAATTTTTTTCCTTTAAAATGGCGATATGTGGAAAAAACACTTACCATTAATTGCCTGGACAACATACGGGAAAACCGCAGATTAAGGATATCCTCACCAAATACGCCATTTTCCCAAAACGCTACTGCTTCGGGAACTGTAAAATTATCCGGAAAAGTATTGAACATTATCAATCCACGATTATCGGTATACATATTCGAAATGAATGTACTGCTGTAAAGATCAGTTCCTGAGAACAGATGATAATTTGCTGAATAGAGAAGGTTTCCGGTACTGATTCTGTTAATGGGAGCTGTATTGCCATAATAAAGGGATCTGTTGATACTACTGGAAAGGCCAAAACGTGCTGACGTAAACAGGGGATTATGATAAAGGAACTCCGATGGCGCAGTGCCGTCACTGGAGAATATCTCTGATAACGATGCATGATAAGGATTAAATGGAGTATCAGAGTATTTGTGGTTTTCATGCAGCCGTATTCTTTCATGTTCCAGATTCAGAAGCGAATCCTTGTACATCTCAATACTGAGTGAATCTGAAGTAACAGAGTCTGTCGGGGTTATGGTATCAGTAGTATTAGCAGAATCACTCAATAAAGCAGAATCACTCAATAAAGCAGAATCACTCAATAAAGCAGAATCACTCAATAAAGCAGAATCACTCAATAAAGCAGAATCATT
>DATGNN010000130.1:0-11685 GCA_035306725.1 Chitinispirillaceae bacterium
AAACCTGGTCTATTCAGTTACTCTTATCGATCGCAAAATTAACGATTTTGAATGTGATCTCGCAGAGGATTTTTTCAAGGCATTTTCAGATAATTCCAGATCAACTTTACATATCGACCTGATTCGCGGCCGCAACAGTCATCATTCCCTTGAAGCGATTTTTAAGGCATTTGGAAAAGCTCTTTGTAATGCATGTTCCTTGAACAGTCGTGCAATTCATGATTTACCTTCAACTAAAGGGTTAATTTAATCAAAAATATTATAACTGGTGCTGCGTATTAAAATGTCACGTGATCTGTTGATCATTTATTGTGAACGAAATTCAAAGTTATCCCGAAATCCGGTTTTTTCCTTAGAACCCGCTAAATGAAGGGTTTTCATTTCTTTACAGAAATATTTTGGACAAAAGTGATTCAATTTATAATCTGGTTATCGGCAAATTAATCGGGATAACAAATGCATTAGAGCATAAAACAGTATTTAATTTATTGTCATGAATTAAATTTTCGGTGGAAAAACATCTCTCCGTATTGTAGATTTAATAGTACTCTAGTAAATTGTTATGGTTACAATACGAATTTATTCGTAAAAAAGGAGGAACAATGCTTCCTGGAAAACTCCTTATTATCGGAGTCATAAGTATGATGGTAATGGTGGGATGCGCTAAAAAGGATTCTCAAAAAGACATAGAGTTTTCTCAACAATCTGATACTCCATCTTTATCGGAAACTGAAGACATTTTTGATGAATTTTACAAAAGTGATACTTCAACTGAAATTACTTCTTCAGAATTAAACTCAGAAGAAACTTTTTCCACTTCAGACGGTATATCAGTACCAAAACAAACGGAAAATTATATCCCAGAATTCTCCGAAAGCGGAAGATATGTTGTTCAGGTCTCAACTGTCGGCCCACACTCAATAGCTGATGAGCTTACTGCTAAACTCAATACCAGGGGATATCCGGCATATATTGCCGAAGTATTGAATCCGACACCAGAACTTTTTGGTACATATTACAGAATACGAATAGGTGGTTTTCATACAGTTTCGGCAGCAAGAGATTTCGGAGAAAACGTCCTTAGAACAGAAGGTTATGATTACTGGGTTGATAATAAATCTAATGACAATGTAGGTATTGATGGATATGGGCTTGGAAGTAATGATTCATACAGCTCAGATTCATACAGCTCAGATTCATACAGCTCAGACTCATACAGTGAACCTCCGGTAACTACAGAACCTCCGGTATCTACAGAACCCCCGGTAACTACAGAACCTCCGGTAACTGAAACACAATCGATTGAAACATTGCCCGAAAGCACAGAACCATTACCAGAGCCCGAAACGGAAACAACCGGTTCATCAGACAATTCTGATTTTGATTCAAATTTTGACTCCAGTCTTGATTCAGACTGGGATGATGATGAATGGTAATTTGATCAAAAAAATAAATCATGAAATTTCACAAATTCCGGGTTTTGCGATTAGCAAAACCCTTCTTTTTTAGTTATGAATACAACTATCGCAATTATTAATCTTGGGTGCAGTAAAAACCAGGTGGACGGAGAGCGGATATTACACCTTTTCACCGGATCGGGATACGTGCATACCGAAAATTTGGATAAAGCAGATATAATTATAATCAATACCTGCGCATTTATTCGAGAGGCAAAAGAGGAAGCTATAGAGTCTATCCTTGAGGCTGCCACTTATAAAAAGACAGGAAAGTGTTCCAGACTGATTGTCAGTGGATGTTTTTCTGAACGTTATCGCAATGAAGTCAGGGACAAGTTTCCTGAAGTAGACCTTTGGGTTGGTGTAAATGACTGGAATGACGTCTTTGAAAATCAGTTTGGTTCATTGAAACACTCTTCATTTGAAAGAGAATTATCCGAACCGGTCTCAACTCAGTATTTAAAAATTGCGGAAGGATGTTCTCATCGCTGTGCTTATTGTGTTATTCCTTCTATCAGAGGACCGTTCAGAAGCAGAAGCTTCTCATCAATTATTGAAGAAGCAAATTGGCTTTACGAGAAGGGAACCAGAGAGCTGATTCTTGTTGCACAAGACACTTCTTATTATGGAAAAGATATTTCTACCTCACTTTATGAGCTTATGGTCAGATTATTGGATAAAACCTGTTTCCCCTGGATCCGGATGATGTACCTTCATCCAAAATATGTAAGCGATGATCTTCTTCGTTTAATTGCATCCGAGGAAAGAATATGCCCCTATTTCGATGTACCTTTACAACATATATCAGATCCAATCTTGCTGGCCATGAGAAGGGTCCCTTTATCAGTGGATATTTATCGGCTGATTGAAAAAATCAGAACATTGGTTCCGGATTCATCAATCAGGAGCTCTTTTATCATCGGTTTTCCTGGAGAAACTGAGCACCACTTCAAGGAGCTTCAACAATTCATTGAATTTGCCCGATTTGATAAATTGGGTGTTTTCCCTTTTTCTCCTGAAGAAGGGACGAAGGCATTCGATATGCGGCCACGACCAAGAGATGCTACTGTTACGCGCCGCTGTAATGATCTGCTAATGCAGCAACGTGAAATCAGTCGTGAAATACTTGCTTCAAAAATCGGTCAAAAACTACCGGTAATTATAGACAGAGTTTCAGATAATTTTGATTTTAATTATGATGGCAGATCGAGATATGATGCCCCCGAAGTAGACGGGAAAGTAATGATTGGAAACGGGAATATAGAACCGGGAACTATATGTAATGTCTCTATTGTTGGGGCAGACGATTATGACCTTTACGGAGAAATAGCAGACCAGATTTAAGCAGAATATAAGGGCAGATGAATGACAAAGATTAATATTAACAGATTTAAGTATTTGCAACGGTATTGATTTTTGCTTTGAAAAAAATTATTTTCCCGCTGTTTGATCCTGTTTCAAACATATTAATAAAACATGCAAGGGATTTTCAAGGAGATTTATTATGCCTACATATGAATATAAATGCAATAAATGTGGCTATATCTTTGAAGAATTTCAGAGTATCAGTTCTGAACCTTTAAAAAAATGTAGAAAAGAAGGCTGTGATGGTGATGTGGAACGTTTGTTTTCACCCGGAGCCGGATTTCTCTTCAAAGGAAGCGGGTTTTACATCACTGATTACCGGTCTGATTCTTACAAAAAAGCTGCATCAGCAGACAAGAGTTCACCCTCATCTTCCTCTGGCAGTTCATCATCAAAAGACTCTTCAGGATCTTCCGGTGGTTCTTCAAAAAGTTCATCTTCTTCCAGTTCTGGTACATCATCAAAATAATTAAATCGAATCCGGCCGGAGTCTGAAATATGTTTATTGATGAAGCTGTTATTTACGTTAAAGCCGGTGATGGCGGCAATGGATGCCATTCTTATGAACGTCTGAAATATAAGCCTAAAGGGAGACCTGACGGTGGAAGCGGCGGCAGAGGCGGTAGCATTTACCTGACAGGATCTCCCCAGGTACACACTCTTGGAGATGTTGCATATAAACAAAGATATGTTGCACAGAGAGGGGCTCATGGAAAAGGTAAAAATCAGACTGGTCGAGGTGGTGAAGATATTTTTATTCCCGTTCCTCTTGGTACAATTGTTTATGATGACAGCAGCAAAAATATTCTGTTTGACTGTTTAAACCCTGAAAAACCACAACTGGTTGCAAAAGGTGGAAGAGGTGGAAGAGGTAATGCAGCCCTTGTAACAAAATACAATCCAAACCCGGACCGTTCGGAATTCGGCAAACCTGGAGAGGAAAAACCACTTCGCCTTGTGTTAAAGGTGCTGGCAGATGTCGGCCTTGTAGGACGCCCTAATGCCGGAAAATCAACATTTCTATCAAGAATCTCTCGCGCGCGCCCCAAAATTGCAGACTATCCGTTTACAACGACTCAACCTAATCTGGGAATAGTACAGATACCTGGAAATTATGATTCTTTTGTAGTTGCGGATATTCCGGGACTGATAGAAAATTGTCATGAAGGAAAAGGTCTGGGTATCCGGTTTCTTCGTCACATAGAGCGGACAAAGATTCTGGCAATCCTTGTAGATGCATCATCGGATAATCCACAGGCAGATGCAGACATACTGGTTAGTGAGTTAAATCATTACAGTAAAAGCCTCAGTCAAAAACCAAAATGTTTTATTTTAACCAAAACAGACACAGTTCCAAAAGATCAAAAAGTTCATATACCCAAGGGGTGGCTGTCGATGTCTTCTGTAACCGGAGAGAATATTGATAAAGTCTTGTGGACATTTAAAAGTATGGTTGATAAAAGCAGAGAAGAGAATCCGGATCTGTGCTAATCATTAAATGACCCGATCCAACTGATTCCTTAACAATTGTCTTTTTCGCAAACTCACATAAACAACATTGGACTCATCCAGACAATTTAAATATTGAAATTTGTACCTAACCTGGAATTTATGCGTTTGAAATCCGGCATTCTTACAAAAAAAGTTGTTATTTTAGCAATAGTTACGATGTTATAATAAACTATACAGTATGTTTTTGTCACTAAATGGTAGACTTGTTTTTGTTAAGGAGAATAAATATGACAAGATTACGTACCCTGACCACTGCTTTGTTATTAATAATAATCCAGACAAATTTCATTACACATGCATCAGTCAGACCATCACAGCCTACCCATTATTTTTATTGTCCCACGGCGTATGTTAACCCGCCTTTTCATTTTGTAGGCAGTCTTCATGAGATCTCCTACAGTCTTCCGCCTGCACTTCAGTTTCACATGTCTTTACTGGATAATGTTGGAAGAATAAATTTTGGAGCCAGGTACGGTTTTAAAGATAACCTTTCTGTTGGTGCTGGTATGGCATGGTCGTTTGTAGATTATACCTGGGATGGCGGACATGGAATCAGAAGATGGTACAATCCCCGGCTTGGTTTGTTTTTAAGTTATGGGTTCACTCGTACAGAAAATTTTGAGGCCAACATAACTCCCCATGCTCAAATCGGAGATCATATTTCTATTGGAGCCGACTTTGCTCTTATGGGTACGCCCTCGGTATACTGGTCAATAATATTTGAAGCCGGATTTTCATTTGATATTAATGAAGGCAATCCATACATTAATTTTGATGGCGGTTTCAGAATACACCCACCAAAGATTCCTTTTCTCAATTTTGATTTTGGAATTGATCTTGTAGAAACCAGCCTGAGCCATTATCGCCCAGGCGTTGCAGCGTTCTTTGACGTTGTTTTTACAATGATTACAAACTGATTGTTGATTTACAGCATACTCCATTTTCAAGCCAACCGATTATCTCTTGCTCCCGATCATTTCCACCAGTTTATCACAAAGATATGATAGACTGGTTAATTTTTATTCATCCCCCCCTGCATGTCACCATAGTATTCAATTTAACCATTCACTGCGATCGGTTTTTCGGGTACATATTTTGCGTAAAAATCAATTCTGAAACATGCTTTTCGTCATTATCTGCACTTAAAAATTAATATGACAGGCATAATTTTAACGACGTTTCTTATTGTTATATTTTTTGCAACCGGATACCTTATTGTCCTTGATTCTGTTGTCCGGGCAAGAATTATAATGGATGAAGCTTTAGTGAAGGTTGCAGAGAGATTGTCCGAGCGGCTTAATATTATCAGGCAAATGGTTTTACGAACAGATGAACCGCTTTTGCAGGAAAAACTAAATTACATTGTTCAAATATCCTCAAAATGCGAATCAATATATAAAATGCTGGAAAACGGTAATTATTCCAATTACACACTTAAAGAACTTTCAGATACCGGGAATTGTTTAAGCAAGGCACTTTCGGGATGTTTAGCTTATCCGATCCCAGCTTCAGATAACAGCAAACTTGAATTTTTTCTCACGCTTAAAAATGAAATTTCATTAATTGATAAAGAAATTCAATCCAGTATCTTTTATCTGAACAAAACAATTAATGAGTACAATCATTTAATCACTACTTTTCCCGGATTTTTGGCAGCTCTGATAAAACGTTTCAAACCAATTGATACATTGCACCTGGATATCAACAATTTCATCACATGCCCCCTACCTTCTTCACCTTCTCTTGTTGATCAGGCAGGGTAAGCACGTCTCAGATTAACAGCAGGAGTAAGCACTTGTATTTCAGTTCAATTTTTTTCGGGTTTCCTGAATTTGCTTTTAACTGTCACCCTTACAGAAGTACACACTGTAACGATTGCAAAAAGATAAATAATCCAGTCTCCCCATTTTGAATAAAATGTATTGGGTGATTTAAGCAGACAGGTACTTGTAAGCACGGTTCGTTCATATAGTCCGGTTTTTTCTATCACTCTTCCAAAATGATCCACGTGCATGCTTATTCCGGAGTTCGCACATCTGACCATCTGTACACCATTTTCAATACTTCGTAAACGTGACATGGTTGCGTGCTGAAAAGGTCCGCTCGACTTTCCGAACCATCCATCATTGGTAATATTCACTATCAGATTAGCACCGTTTTTTAGCCTTTTCTGCACAAAACCCGGATAAATGATCTCGTAACAGATAAAAGGAGCGGCTTTCATTTTATCAATAGAGTATACAGTGTAATCTGTTCCTCTCTGAAAATCAGCTTCACCGAGATTGACCCTGGATAAGAGGGGAAACAACCCTTCAAAAGGAATCGCTTCACTGAACGGAACCAGTTTTATTTTGAAATATGACTCAAGAAAACTTTCATTCGGTTTTACAAGAAAAGCAGTGTTATACACATGGTAATCGTAATATGATTCATCAGGAGCCTTGTTCCATTGAAGAGAACCGAATACAAACGGAATACCTGTTGAGGAGGTCCACGAAAGAACTCTGTTTCGCAATGAAGGTTGTTTGTCAATATAACAGAGCAAGGCACTTTCAGGGCCTATCATCAGATCGGGAGATTTTCTGGATGCCTGATAAAACAGGTTTTCTGTAATATTGAAAGCAGAATCCAGAGAATTTTTACCCCAGCTTAACTGATCAAGGTTACTCTGCAACAGTGAAACAGTTGCTGTATCGGAGTCTAGAGGTTCTTTTTTCATACGAGATCCGCCCCACACGCTGATTAATATCAAAACCAGTGCAAAAACGGCTATATGAATTGTTTTCTGAAACCGGTTATTGCCTTCATAATAGCAGATCCCCAGTTCCCAGAACAACATATTCCCGAGCAGAATAAGAAATGTAAGCCCCCACACCCCTGTAACCGATGCTATCTGTGCCAATGGCAACAATGGAGTAAGGGAATAACCTAAAAAACCCCAGGGAAAAGAGATATCACCCAGAGATCTTCCGTAATCAATCAGTACCCAGACCATTGGATAAAAAAGGATATAAAAACGGGGCAATTTTTTATAAATAACCCTGAACAGCAATCCTGCAATAAGATAAAAAATACCCACAACTGCACAGATAAGCACCAGCCCAATCAATATAAGGTGCCACAAACCTTCAGCTTTATCGAATGCGATCCAGTAATACTGACTTAGTGAGGCAGCGAAGGAAAAAAGGTATGTATGAAAAGCTGCTCGTCTGAAAGATTTTTGTGAAGCAAATCCAAGCAGAGGTATTAGAACAACAAAGTTTAAAAAAGGGAATAGTGAAAACAGTGGGTGAAATTCATGGTTAAAAGGTGGTAAACACAAAGAAAAGAGTATACCACAGACAAGAGGCAGCCACCACCTGTTTTTTGAGTTATAAAATTGAACGGTTTTTCTTATAATTATTTGCAACATCTGAACCCGGCATAAAAATACTTCCTGCCAGTCTCTAACTCTATCCTTGAATTACATCTGCTCCCATCTTTTCCATTTTGCCAGGAACCGCCATATACATAAGGATTACCACTTGCAGTTTCAGTCCATTCTGCAACATTTCCACTCATATCATAAACATTGGCAGAACCTACACACTGTATAAAATGTCCGGAAGTACTTAAGCTGTTTTTAATTATTGGATTACCCATTGTGTTACAGTTTTCAGCTTTGTATTTCGCTCCGTAAGGGTAATTATTTTTCTCTTTTTCACTTTTGCATGCCATTTCCCACTCTGCTGGTATACACAACCGTTTGCCTTTATCCAGACAAGCTTTTCGAGCTTCCTCGTAGGTAACATTAACCATAGGCTGCTCACCCTTTTTATTTGGCCATTCATATTTATCTATACAAAATTTCCCGTTTTTTATTGTTGCCATGTTATCCGGGCAGATTATTATCCGAATTGAGTCGGATGATTTCGCGCTGTCCGAATCTATTACAGTCAGAACCGCTATTGAATATTTTTCAAAGGCATGCTTTGTAACACCGTTTTCTTCACTACTCCAATCCACTTTCCCGTCACTGTCAAAATCCCATTCATAACGAACTATGTTACTGTCTTTATCTTCACCCAGACCGTTTAATTTAACATTTTTTCCTGCTCTGGATAGTATATCTTCACCGGCATTAGCTGTCGGTTTCGAATTTGAAACCATAACAACAGCACTGTCGCTTACAATTTCGCCATTATCAGTTTCAGCAACAAGCCATATAACATGTTCACCGGATCTTAAGAAAACATATTCTGTCTTTGTAGTGCTGTCGGAGAACCAGTCAGCCTTACCATCCCTGTCAAAATCCCATTTATATGAAACTATCCGATTATTTGGATCAACAACTTTTCCTTCAACAGTTAATACTTTATTGATACGAACCTTATAGGGGCCTTTGGCGTCAAGATGAATCTCACCTTTAGTAATAATGATTTCTTTTTGATTCTGGCTTTTGAGGCCATTTTTATCAACGGCACTGCAAATAACGATATGTTTGCCGGCTTTGTCAAAAACATGCATTACACTGTTGCGGGTTGTTTTTGCAAACACAGAATCGTCTTTAAGACTCCATTCATATTGTTTTACCGGAACCCCGGATACATCATCAGTATTGCATGTAAAATGAACAGTATCCCCCAAATTTGCCGAATCAGGGGCTGATATCGATTTTATATAAAAGCCATGGTTTACGAGTACCTCTTTGGTCACGGTATCCGACATACCGAAGCTGTCTGTAACTATCAATCTTACAGGATAAGAACCGGGATTTTCCCAACTGAACGTTAATTTTTTATCGGCACTCATACTTTCCTTCTGTAACAGTTTCCACTCCCCGTCAATATATGTATCAACCTGCATGATCAATGTGTGTAAAGAATCATGCGTATCAGAACTACCGGTTGCATCAAGAACGAACTCTGTATCAACGGTTCCGGTTTCGGGAATTATTTTGAGATTTGCTTCCGGCGGTGTATTTACAAATATTTTTCGGGATCCGGAAAATATATTGTCATTATCAGGGTTCTTGATTTCGACACTGATTTTGTGGTATCCCTCTTCAGAAAATGAGAAGGAGTTTATCCTCCGACTTTTTCCAAACTCCTGAGATTGTGGAAAATCAAAACGACCATCATCATCAAGATCAAATCTATAAAGAAATTTCTGAGCATCAATGTTTGTACCGACTACCGATGCCACAATATCAAATTTTTGGTTTTCGGATACTACCGACGGAACATTTATTATAGCCTGCGGAGTTGAATACACTTTAAGTGTGTACTCAAAATCACTTGACCGGGATTCTGAATCTGTCGCACGAATAGCTATATTCATACTGCAGGGTTTTGATGATTTAAAGCGGATAATACCGCAAAGAGAATCTATACTGTATCCATCAGGGCCGTTAACCAATTGATAAGTAATGGATTTATCACTGTTGTGCCCGACTGCTGCTACAGTATCTTCAAAGAAATCACCGGCAGTAATCTCCTCTTTTGGAAGTTTGATCCATCTAGGCGGAACTCTTTTTTGAACTTTTTGTGCTTCACAATTTCCCAAAATCATTGCTTCAGTTATTGCGGTTTTACCTACCCAGCTTTTTAAATTCGCTATTTGCTGTTCAGTCACTGATGCAGGGTCTTTAACAATATTATTGTGAATTAAAACATAGTGACACTGTGGTATTAAATAATCATTATTTTGAAAGTTTTTGAATTTGACGTTCCCATAAAGAGGAGTAACCATTAATGTTTCCGTTTTCTGATCATATTTAACAAACACCTCTGAAGATAACACTGTTAATAAACCAGAAGGAGTATTGAGGGTCAAATGAATAGTGTCACTTTTATAATTCAGGTATAACTCACCATCATGCAAAGCAAAACCCGGGAAATCGGAATGTGATGGATTTGTTTCAATACCAAGACAGGACATACTGTTTAAATACAGTTCCCCATCTCTTACATGGAGTTTCGTTTTTGAATACTTCTGAGTTTTAAGAGTATCGAATATATTGAGACTTTGCCCTTCAGAGAGAGCTTTCGTATTACCTTTTCTGATCAATTCAACGAAACCAACAACGATAGATACTGAAGGCAAAGGTTTTGAGAAATTGCTGCAACTTGTAAAAAATAATGATAATACAAAAATCCCGATGATTACATTTTTTATTAAATGATTCAAGCTGAATACTCCTCAGGTTTACTTGTGATTCCATTTACATCTATACTCAAACAACATTTTTCAGGTTTTGCTGTTAAAATATATTCCAGTTAGATTAGTAATATTACTGCTTTCATAATAAAAATCCGTAAACACATCATAAGATTGTATAACCTGAAAAGAAGCAAGTCAAGCGAAATGGCAATTCAGAATTTTTGTTTTGTTGAAGAAAAAGGCAACCTGAATGGTAAGATTTGTGTAAAAATAATTAACTTTTAAAATAAATTCTATTCAGATATCCACACTAAACTTATACTTTGAATTATTATTGTATGACTGCCAATGCTGAAAAATCGCAGAGAACACATAACAATTTTATCCAAGTCCCCCCCCCCCTAAAAAAGGGATAACATTTATTAAACATATTAAACGTTTGATTTGATCCAAATAGTATATTTTTTGCACAAAACATGAGGGCTTTCATCTTGAACTGAATATTATCATTCATAAAATATTATAAATATAATTTTGTAATATTTTTTATTGATTTTTTAGGTAAAAGTGTCATTATCTATGAATAATATTTCTAAAGTAATAATTTTTTGTTTTTCCATTGTATTTCAAATCTTTTCCCAGGAAATAATATTAAACGAAATAATGTCTTCAAACACCAGAATTATATCTGATGAAGACGGTGAATTTTGTGACTGGATAGAGATTTACAATTATGGGGATACAGAAATAAGGCTGAAAGGTTATGGTTTATCTGATTCAAAAAAAGATCCTTTAAAATGGGTATTTCCCGATATCACAATATCACCCGGACAGTATATGATTATATGGGCATCAGGTAAAAACAGAAAAGATCCAACAGGTCCGTTACACACAAATTTCAAAATAGATGCTTCGGGTGAACAGATAACGCTTGCACTCCCTTTTGGAACAATAATCGATTATTTTCCCGAAAAATCTTTACACACCGACATTTCCTGCGGCAGAAAACCGAATGATAAGAAAAACTGGTATTTATTTCCTGAACCGACACCAGAAGAAAAAAATGAAACTAAAGCAAAAACCGATATTCTTGAACCACCTGTTTTTTCTATTGCTCCCGGTGTTTACGACAGTCCGATAATACTTCACCGCCCCCATTATGATGACAATGTAATAATTCGCTATACTCTGGATGGATCGGAACCTTCAG
>DATGNN010000131.1:0-6185 GCA_035306725.1 Chitinispirillaceae bacterium
CTAACGTTTTTCAAATCTTTTTTTTAATCCCGAACTATTCTTTTCAGGATTAAAACCCGAAAAACATACACCTCAAAAATGAGGTACCTAAAATAACACCAATAAATCGGATTGTCAAACCCTTTTTAAAGAAAATTCAAAGAGTATTTACGATTTATCGAAATTATTATTTAATCCACTGATATAATTTTTCGGACAATACAAACCATCTGTTAGAATCGGACAATACAAACCATCTATTAGAATATGAATAAAGTCTGTCCAAAATAACTTACTATCAGTAGCGGCATGAGGGAAATTTTAATATCTACGACCTGAACATTCCCTGTTACTCCATTAATCCGTCTTATTACACCAATATCACAGTCTGGATAACAAAAACATCCAGCTACATTCATGCCAAAGACACTCCAAACCTTGAGTACGTATTAATTACTATATTCTTAATCTTAATGGAAACAATTTTGGTTCTGTTTCGTTTTTGGACTATAATCCCCAATCGGGGAGCAAAGCTAGCGCTCGGGACTCGATTCCATATCCACATTCCAATACCAAACTCCGACCCCGAAAAAAAGACGGAACAGCTCTGATAGCGACCTCTTTGATCCCTCATAAATTAACCATCTCCATTCAGATATGCATTTAAGTGGTTACCACTTGATTTCTCATTCATATATCTGGTATATTTTTTTTAAAACCACTTCGCACAAACAGGAAGCGTCAAAATAGTTTTGCACACTCATACCACCAATTTTCAATCTGATAAAAATCCTGTCACAAAAAAACGGGATAACAAAAAGAATACCTCACTTACATATGCCCTTTGGATAATCATTGCACTCGTGACACTCTACGTTTTGTCAATTGGTAAGAATATTCTGATTCCCATGGTCTTTTCTGTTTTCATCTGGTATTTGATTAACGTCCTTACCAGTGTTTTCAAACGTATGCGATTCGGAAAAAAAAGAACTCTACCGGTGCAAATCGCTTTCACCGGAGCCCTCATAAGTATAGGTGCATTCCTCTTTTTTTCGGTACATATAATCTCAACAAACCTTGCAGAAGTAATTGCAATGGCACCCACTTACCAGCGAAACCTTATGCGGGTTATTGAACAACTTTTTGCCAATCTTCCACTTGAAGAGCCACCTACAATTCGTATGCTTATACGTGAAATCAATTTTACTGCCATGGCAACTCCACTTGCACGCGGTTTAACCGGGTTTCTTGGACGCGGGGTAATTATAACAGTATATGTTTTATTCCTTTTCCTTGAACAACGAAGTTTTGGTAAAAAATTTCTTGCCCTTGCAAACACTGACCGCCAGGATGAAATCAAGGGTATGATTACACGAATCGATAAAGATATTCGTATGTATATTGGTATCAAAACCTCAATGAGTATCATTACCGGCATTCTCAGTTATATAATATTGAGATTTATAGGACTGGATTTTGCAAGTTTCTGGGCATTCACGATTTTCCTGCTCAACTTTATCCCTACAATTGGATCAATTGTTGCCACTATTTTTCCATCACTTCTGGCACTTGTACAGTTTGAAAATTTTCAACCATTTTTTGTGGTAATTATCAGTATTACAGTAATCCAGCAATTTATCGGCAACTTTCTCGAACCAAGACTAATGGGCGATCGACTCAACCTGAGCCCCCTGGTAATCCTTTTATCACTTGCACTATGGTCGCGCCTCTGGGGAATTGCCGGAATGCTGTTCTGTGTTCCAATTACCTCTATAGCCATGATTATTCTTTCCCACTTTCAACAATGTAATTTTATTGCAGTACTGTTGTCGCGAAACGGAATTGTAAGAAGACGGGAATAACTATTATGCGAATTATTCACACTTCAGACTGGCATATAGGAAAAACCATTTTCGGACAAAAACGGTATGATGAATATGAATCTTTTCTTCTATGGCTTTCAGATACAATACAGGAAAAACAGATCGATGTGCTGCTTGTTGCGGGAGACATTTTCGATACAAGTACACCAAGCAACCGTGCCCAGGAACTTTATTACAGATTTCTCTGCCGCACAGCTTCATCCCCATGCCGACATGTAGTTATAACTGCCGGAAATCACGATTCACCAACATTCCTTGATGCACCCAGGGAACTTCTCAGGACTCTCAATGTTCATGTTACAGGATCTGTTTCGGGAGATCCTCATGATGAAATTCTTACGCTTAAAAATAAAAACGGAGAAGTGGAACTCATAGTATGCGCAATCCCGTATCTAAGAGACCGTGATATCCGCACTGTTGAAAACGATGAAACTGTTGATGACAAGGAGAGAAAAATTTCTGAAGGAATAACATTACATTATAAAACCGTATGCAGCCTTGCAGAACAGAAACGGTCCCGAACCGGTAAGGATATCCCGGTTGTATGTATGGGGCATCTTTTTACAGCAGGCGGGAAAACAGTTAATGGTGATGGAGTAAGAGAACTTTACATTGGCAATCTTGCCCACATTACCGCCTCAATTTTCCCAGAAACTGTTGACTATCTTGCCCTGGGCCATCTTCATGTCCCCCAGAAAGTCGGTGAATGCGAAAATATGCGCTACAGCGGATCTCCCATTCCTGTTGGGTTCGGTGAAACCAAACATCAAAAATCAGTATGCATGGTTGAATTCTCTGGAAAAAAACCTCATGTTTCTTTACTCAATGTACCTGTTTTCCAGCACCTTGAAACTATAACTGGAGACTGGAACCATATCCAATCGAGAATTCTTGAACTGGCAGCACTCAACAGTAATTCCTGGCTTGAAATCAATTACGAAAGCAGCGAAATAATCAGTGATTTACGGGAACGTCTCGAAAATATTACCGACAACACAGATATCAAAATTCTACGAATCAGAAACAGACCTGTTTACGATCAGGTACTCAGCGGAATAGAAAGCGAAAGCCTTGACGATCTAAGTGTTCATGATGTTTTCAAACGGTGCCTTGAAATAAATGACATACCACCGGAACAACATGATCAACTGTTAAGCACCTATCAGGAAACCCTGAACTCATTATATGAAGAAGACAAACAGGCTCAGTAACAATGAGAATACTCAAAATACGATTTGCAAACCTTAATTCCCTGACTGGGAACTGGGAAATTGATCTGACTCATCCGGTATTCTTATCCGATGGTATCTTCGCTATAACCGGACCTACCGGTTCCGGTAAATCTACCATTCTTGATGCGGTCTGCCTTGCACTTTACGGAAGAACTCCCCGGCTCAACAGGATTACAAAATCCAGTAATGAAATCATGTCTCGTCAAAAAGGTGAATGCTTTGCAGAGATCACTTTTGAAACGTCCAACGGCGTTTTTCGCTGCCACTGGAGTCAACATCGCGCCCGTAAAAAACCAGACGGGGAGCTTCAGGCCCCAAAACATGAAATCACAGATGCTGTCACCGGAAATATTATTGAAACAAGACTTCGTGACATTTCCGGCCATATAGAATCTATTACAGGTATGGACTTCGATCAGTTTACCCGCTCCATGCTCCTGGCGCAAGGTGGTTTTGCTGCCTTTCTTCAGGCAGATTCCGACCAGCGTGCTCCCATTCTTGAACAGATTACCGGAACTGATATATACAGCAGAATCTCTGTTCGTGTACATGAAATCCGTTCCAGTGAACAAAAAAAACTGGACCTGCTCGAAAGCGAACTCTCAGGATTACAGCTACTATCCGAAAAAGACGAAGTTTCTTTACAGTTGAGCCTCAAGCAAAAACACACAGAAGAAGTTACTGTTAGTAAACAGGTCAAAATAAAAACTGATGCGATCCAATGGCTAAACACACTTTCAAATCTGGAAAAAGATCTGGAAAACTTTCAAAAAGAAAAACAGGATCTTGATAAACAGCAGGAACATTTCAAACCGGAACAAGAAAAACTGGAACTTGCACACAAAGCTCTGGAAATCTCAGGAGAGTTCGCAAGGCTGATTTTGCTTCGTAAAAATCAAAAAACCGATACTGAGAGTTACAACAAATTGATCAGATCGGTTCCAGACTATCAGTTAAAGGCAGAAGCGACTAAAAAGAATCTAGATGATAACCTGCGATGTCTCGAAAAGTTGAAAAATAATCTCAAAGAAGAATTAAAAATAATACAGATAGTTCGGGAATTGGATCTCAAAATCTCCGAAAAAGAAGACCCATTAAAAACCTTAAAAGACAATTTCAATTCACAAAACCTTTCTTTGTCCGAACTCGAAAAAAAGAAGAACTGCAATAGTAGTTCTCTTGACCAATCCCTATCATCTCTGGAAAATATCTGCCAATTGCTCGAAAGGAGCACTCCTGATGAAAATATTGTTGAAAACCTTGCCGGAATACAGACTCGCCTTGATCATTTTATCGAAATCAATACTCGATATAAGGAAATTATTGAAGAAATTTTAAAGGCAGAGAATCAAAAAACCAAAGATATAGAAAATTGGGAGAGTAAAAAAGAAAGATTCGAACAAAAGCAGATTGAGATTAAAAAAATTAAAGGTGATTTAAACCAAAAGCTGGAATCACGAAAGAAACGTCTTGAGGGAAAAGATATAACTTATTGGCGCAATACCCTTTTGGAACTTAATGACAGAAAAACTGTATTTGATAAAATCCGCCAATCAACCCAATCTGTTGCAAACCAGGAAACTGAGATTAACAACCTCAATGAAATCTGCAAAGAGCTGACAGCACGAAAAGAGATCATTTCTGAACAGATAAAGAATGAGAATGAAAAGAACCTCCTGTTGGAGCGTGAAAAGAAGCACCTCGAAACCAATCTTCATCTTCTCAACCGGATTCTAAGCTTTGAAGAAGCAAGGAAAAAACTGACTGACGGTGAACAATGTCCGTTATGCGGATCTCGGGAGCACCCTTTTGCCAAAGAAAATATTCCCGCTTCCGATAAAACCGAAACTGAACTCAAAACGGTAAATGATTCCCTGATACAATCCCGGTCCAGACTCTCAGATCTGATCATAAATCAGACAAAAACTTCCAAAGATCTTGAGCAAAACAAAATACAGATAAAAGAATGCACAAAAAAACTGGAAAATGAACATAATCAGATAATTGAATTGTGCAATAGCCTTAAAACATGCTTTTCTGATTCCGGTTTTGAAAACAGTATCGATAGTTTGTATGAAGAAAATCAATCCAGAATTGAACATATTTCAAATATTGTCCAATCATCAGAAAAGTACGAGAACAGCATTCAAATAATTCGTGATACTTTGGAAAAGAAGCTGGATGAATTAGCTGAAACAGAGCAAAAAAGCAGAGAGGCTTTCCATAAAAAAGAGTTATCGATTCAGACTCTGGAACGGTTAAATAATGATTCTTCCATTTCAGGTTCCAGATTAAAAAAGGTTCATGAAGAACTGCTCTCTGAAATATCTCCCCTGGGAATAAAAGAATTATCAATTGAAAACATAGAAAATATCCGGAATGAGTTAATTTCACGAAAAAACAGGCGGCTTGATCTGCAGAAAAAAAAATCAGACCTCCAGAATAACATTTCCAGTCTCAAGCTTCAGATTGAACATCAATCTGAACGTATTGATATCATACACACAGAGTTACTAAAAATAAAAGAAAAGCTGCAAGCCCTTGAAAAAGAAAAAAACGATCTGATTATTGAACGTAAAAAATTATATGGAGATAAAGATGTCAATGAAGAACAAACCGCAATGGAAAAGGCGATTAAAACAGCTGAGGATGAGTCTGAGAAATTGAGACATATCCATATCAATATAACCGGGGAGTTTGAAAAACTTAAAACCAGTATAAAAAACCTACAGGAAACAATATCAGAAAGAAAATTACAAATAGACAGCGCTGAGAAAGATTTCAGTGAACACCTTGCAAAATCCGGTTTCAGAGGAGAGGATTCCTACATTGAGGCATGTTTACCTGAAATTGAGCGAAATGAACTCATCAATAAATCCCGGACACTTGAATCCAGACGTACCTCACTTGAAACCAGAATACGTGATAAAATCGCAATGCTGGAGAATGAAAACAAAAAACAGATTACTTCAGAACCTCTGGATAAACTAACCGTTGAACTGTATGCTTTATCCTGTCAACTTAAGACCATACAGCAGGAGATTGGCGGCATCAGTCAAAGGTTAACAGACAACAACGATGCACGTAGCAG
>DATGNN010000132.1:0-7830 GCA_035306725.1 Chitinispirillaceae bacterium
ACAAAACCATGCTGTGCCCATACACCAATCCATATATACCCGCTCCTGTCCTCAATAATTGCATCAGACTTACCCCAACCGCATAAGTTCTCATTAAATTCATGAAACTTGTTTGTGTTATAATTCAAACAATACTTTATCCACCTGTTCTCGTTTTGATCAAAACACTTTATCTGACCTCCATAAAAACCGAACCACACCCTGTTTTTGGAATCAACAGTAATACCCAGATGTTCGGCTCCATCACCAAAAGTTCCAATTTCAGGTACAGTATGGCGATTGTAGTATCTCCACTCCCTGCCATCGTACGAATTAATGGCACTCCACCACTTTCCGGTCTCCCGTACTCTTGGCAAAACCCAGAGTTTACCGTTTTTTTCTATCGATATACGATTGATAATGTCAAAGGACAACCCGGGAATTGTATACTGAGTTAATTTTTTCCCGTCCCATGAGTAGAAAAAATCTTCTTCAGTACCAATCCAGCATAAATCACCACTGGTTTTTAATACTGTGACAGCGGATGGCAAAGCGATTTCTTTTGTACCTGCCAATAAAGTATCATTGTTTTTTACCTTTATCATTTTTCCTTTATAATAAACCGAAGGAGTATTATTCGGGACAATGTTTCTGCCTGGTAAAAAAGAACTAACCGGTTTTACTACGCTGGCATCGGTATCCCATATCAAAGGATCATAAAAATTTCCATTTAGAACTTCCTCAACACTCAATTTCGCAATGCCTTCATCCATACCAAGATAAAGAGTATCGTCATGTACAATACAGGTATAGATATTAGAAGATAAAAATGATTTGAAACGAGTTGCGCTTTTATGCGCAACCATTTTTTCTGTATCAAACAGACTTAATCCCTTATTCGACCCAATAATTATAAATCTGCCGAACTGATACATGCAGTTAATGGACCAGCCTGAAGAGAAATAGGAAGTAAAAGATTTAACCACTTCTTTTGAATTACGAACTGTCAGATACCCATCACGTGAACCTGTCCATATATTCCCTTTTTTATCATATACAACAGAAGTAAGAAATGGATCCGGAGACAGCGCATTACTCTCCAACAATTTACCTCTTCCGGTTTTGATATCATACCTGTATAGTCCACCACTTGTAGCGGCCAGAACTGTATTTTCCTTTATTTTAATATCACTCACCCATTTTGGCGTAGAATAATTAATAAATCGCTCAAAAGAGTGACAAACAGTACATACAGCAAGAATAGAAAAAAATACAATCAACTTTTTCATAGAAATTCATTCAGGTTACAGATTTTTGTTTTTATGATAAGTATTATAATAACTGAAACAAAAATATATCAGAACTCTTTTCAGATACAGAATTCATATAAATATGATTATTGCCGGGTCTGTTATACCACAGGTATAAGGAAGATTCCATTTTGCTTTGAATCTTAATGAATCACTGATTTTTCAGCCATACAAGCTGCTGCATCTGTTTTAACTGCTAACACCCGAAAAGCAATAATGAAGTAATCTAACTATCAGAAAGGCCGGATTTTAACGACAAAAACTTTAAAAGACGCGATTATGTTCTTAATTCCTTGAACAATCAGGATTACAGCTCACTATTAAGACGTTTATTTTAGTATCGGTTGAAAAAATGAAGCATCTTTTTACTGAGATTATTCCAGAAATGGTCTTTGGAAATATTTGGGGAAAATGGAGCTGAGGGGGATCGAACCCCTGACCTCGACATTGCGAACGTCGCGCTCTCCCAACTGAGCTACAGCCCCATAAAATTCAAAAATACATTTCAACATGTTTACCATCAACTTAATATAAAAAGCAATAATGTTGAGTTTTGATGACGCGACAATAAATAGATTCGCGAGTTATCTATCAGACCAGACATTGTCATCGTAATCCACCTAATTAATTTTTCTGAGGACAATAGTAGCGCGAGATCATTACTGATTACAGCAATGAAACCGTTTTCACGCGAAAATAATTACAGGAAAATTCACTGTAAAAAGCTGTATTGACACCAATTGCACTGGATTGTAATATCTTAAAGATGTAATTAGTCCAAAAGAAGAAAGGCAATATGAGAGAGATTTCTGAAGAAATGTATCATCGTTTTTACAGACTGCATAAACGCAATATTCCACCTGAAGCTATTGCAAACACCCTGAACCTACCCCTCCGCACAGTGCAGCAATTAATAAATCGAATGAACATGACACATTCAAAAACACAAAAAAAGGTTACAACTGTCCAAAATCCCGTTAAATCAGAAAATGCGGATTACCTGGATATTTATTTTTATACGAAAACCCGGTATTCTATAATTCAGCTTGTAGGGGTTTTAACTGAGAAATATAGTGAGAATCTCGACAAGGAGCTTCAAAAATCCCTCACATCATCATGGAAAGCAATCGCCCTGGAAATGTCGAACGTTTCTTTAATAGATGAAACCTGCAGCAATCTGATTATTTCCTACTATCAGAATTTTTTGGAAAAAGACAAATTTCTGGCCATACTCGACCCATCACCTGCTGTCGATTCACAGCTAATAGAACTGAAACTTGAGGGTAATGTTCCAGTATTTGGTACAGAGTTGGCTTTTGAAGAAAATGCATTTCGAAAAAAGATAAAAAATTCTAAGCGGCGAAATAATCAATAAATTACCTCCTGCCATAACGATTCTCACACACCTTGTTTTTGTAAATACAATTCCATAAATACTTTTTCGTAATTAATTACTGCTATTTAAAAACCGGCTATCTTAATTTATTTTCCTGACAGACAGATCGGCTTGATTTTTATTTCTGTCCTGTTTTTTTTAGAAGGAAACAAATATGGCATATTTAGGTATTGGTTATTCAGGTCCGGATACTTACTTTTTGAAGGATCTTGTAAATGAGCATTTAAACTGGCTCAAGGGAGACAGGTTGCCCCGATTTTTTGGTGATGGTTTTTTGATTATGTACGATTCCAACACAGCCCGCGAATTTGCAAAAAAGTGCAAAGATGCAGCAGGTGACAATAATCTCACATTTTTTACAATGGACAAATCAGTTTAAAAATTATTATCTGAAGAAGGCTTGTTAATGTTACATTTTACAGAAAAAATAGAACCACAAAAAATACTGCGACTCCTTTCCCGCAGTATTCCATATTATCTGAAATCCTGGTCGGACCTGGATGACGCTACAGGCATATTTGGTAACACAGATCCTGGAAATTTCAACATGCGCTCTGTTGGATCTTCATCTCCGGTTATTGAATATGTTATAAAACCACATATCAACATTCTCTGTTTGTTAAGCAGTTATGTATATCTGAACCAGTATGATTTGATAAGTGCAATAATCTCCAAAGAAGAACTGACTAAAAAAATTCAAAAAGGTATACATTGGGCATGCGAAACCCATCTGACCGGAAGTATTGATGTAGAGACATTTCTCGAAAGAAAACGCTGGGGTGAAAACTGGAGATCCAGTTACTGGGCAGCACTTCTGGGGATCTGTTCTGTTTTTGGCCGTGAAATTTTAAGCAAAAAACAAATTAAAAGAATTAATGAAATTGTTGCTTATGAAGCAGACCGGTTTATTGATGTGATGCCTCCAAGCGGGTGTCATACAGATACAAAAGCGGAAGAAAATGCCCAGGATGTGTTAGTAATGTCGTGGGCAATTAATCTGATCCCCAACCATCCCAATATATCCAAATGGGAAAAGGCTCTTCGGATCTGGTCAATCAATATAGCTTCAAGCATCCACGACAAAGCTGATCATAGCGAATATTTTGGAAAATCTGTTTCTGAAACTGTAACCACAGTGAATCTGTTCCCTGATATGACAGCCGAAAACCATGGCTTTTTTCATCCTGAAGTTTTGTCATACGGATCCTGGATAATACTGGCCATGTCGGCCTGGTTACTCCACGACAAAGAAAAACCGGACTTTGTTATCCGCAAATCTCATCAACGTACATTTGAGAATCTTTTAAGATTCTGCCTTCCAAACGGCATGATTTATACACCCGGTGGACACGATATGCCCATGTTTGTACCCCGTCCATTTGCACTGGCATGGGGTTTGTGGAATAATGACCCCCGGGCTCTTCATCTGACCGGCAAACTCTTGTCATGGATGGATACATGCCTTATCACCAATCAGGAAAATCATGGTCCATGGGTATTTGGGTTTAAACAGAATCATGAGGGATGGGAACTTCTCTTTCAGAGCCAGATCGGACTCGAACTGGCACTGCTGGCCAGTTTACCATTTTCAAAAGAACAAAGATTTTTTTCCGCAGGTCAGATTGAAAATGCAATCGATACCCGTCATATTTATCCATACGTTGAAGTATGTTACAGACGCAATATCAGAACAACTCGAAGCATGGCATGGAAAGCAATTGGAAACCATCCCCTGATCGGATTCAGTGTCCACAATCAACCGGAACTGGTAGCACCTTTCAGGGCAGCTCTTCTGGGAATCCCCTCTGTATCCAATCCGGTTAAATCATGGAGTGTAGCATTTCATCAGGACCGGTTTCAACGGGATGGTTTTGATACAAGCGGACGAATCGAATACTTTGATTCAGCCGGCTTAAAACTGATGCATAGAGATTTGCGTGTTTTAACGTGGAGTGATGACGGGATGGTGGTGCTTGATCAGATCTTTGCAGATGCTCCCATACAGGTACATGAACAATATCTCTCACCGATTTACCTGGTTAATGACCACTGGACTGAAAACAATCTCAATTTTTGCAGCGGCTCTCTTCGTGAATCATTCAGTGCATTTCAAAGGAAATACAGGGAAGTGGCCTGCCCCTCTTTCTGGGCTTCTATAGAAAACCACCTGCTGTTTCAATTCGTATGGGGAAAAACCAAAGGATTGTTTTACTTGCCGGGCGGTGACCGCAACGCCCCTCCTTACTGGAAAAACTGCCGCGTTGATATGCTGGCAATCCATGTAGACTCCACTGAAGCAAAACCGGGTGAATCAATTTACCGTGTTGGGTTCTATATAGGTGCCGGCAAAGGCCCAAGACCATTCAAGGCAGCAGGCAATGCTGGTGATTTTTTTAAAGGTCTGGTGATAATGGACGGCAAAGTTACACTTGGACTTAATTAACCAGTAAATAGTTCACAGATTTTATTATGAAAAAAACTGAAGAGATCTTTCAGAATTATAAAGTTCTATGCAGCTATTGTGATAACTTTTTTCAAACAGTAATGACAAAATATCCTTCATTTGTAGATTGCCATAAAGGATGCAGTGATTGCTGCGAACTTGATTCTGTCAATGCACTGGAAATCTATTCCATACTCCGGTTTCTGAAATCACAGCCACTATTAACAACTAAAACCAGTGATAACCAAAAATCCTGTGCATTGCTCAATGAAAATTACTGTATGATCTACCCGGCACGCCCGCTAATATGCCGAACCCATGGATTACTATTAAAAAGCCATGAGTTCACACAGTCTGCCATGCACAGTTGCATGAGGAATTTTATTGATATCGCAGACATTGAAAACGATTATATATTTGATTCAGACAGAATTACTTCCAATCTTGTAAAATTAAACTATGCATTTTGTCTGACCATTGGAAAAAGCGAACTATCTTCTGAACGTTTCCCTCTAAAATACCTGTTATCGCACAATCTACCTGTTTGTTTCCAAAATCTTCTGGACAATTTGTCATGAATAATTTTCGCACAGAAATCAAATGCAGAAAAATAAATGGTAAAGCTATCAGCCATGAAAATTACACACTGATCCTCGGATCCTGTTTTGCAGAAAATATCGGAAACAAACTTATAGAAAACCTGTTCAAAGTATGCTGTAACCCCTTTGGTGTACTGTACAACCCGATTTCAGTTCTTAATACACTCAAACGAATTGAATCCGGCAGGTTATATACTATTGACGAACTGTTCTTTTTCCAGGAACTCTGGAGATCTTTCGATCATCACAGCAGCTTTGCTCACCCCAACCAGGAAATTGCTCTAAGTAAAATCAACGAAAACCTTCAAAACAGTTCCATTGCTTTTCACAATTCAGGCACAGTCGTAATTACCTTCGGAACATCTTTCGTCTATTCACTAAAAAATGACAGCCGCACTGTCGCTAACTGCCACAAATTGCCACACCAGCAGTTTGACCGCCAACTGGTCACATCAGAACAAGTAATGCAGCTATACATCCCCTTTTTTGAAAAACTGCTGCAGACAAATCCTCAACTCCAGATTATTCTGACAATCAGTCCCGTACGGTATCTCAAAGAAAATGCAAACGAAAATCAAATCAGTAAATCACACCTCCTGATTGCAGTTTATGAACTTACATCAAGGTTTTCACGTATCCACTATTTCCCGTCTTATGAAATAATGATGGACGATTTAAGGGATTACCGTTTTTATAAACCGGATCTTATCCACCCTAATGATACTGCTGTTAATTATATCTGGAACCGTTTTAGAGAGACTTGTATATCAGAGGAATCAAACAGATTTATTGAAGAATATAAACAGATTTTTTCTGCAAAAATGCACAGAATTCAATATCCCGTACTTGAAAGCACCAAAAAATTTATTTCAGCTCAATTAAATCATCTTTCAGCTTTAACATCAAAATACCCGAAAATTAATTTCAGTTCTGATATAAATTATTTTAAATCATTGAAACAGTAATGGAATCAAACCAGTTCTGACAGGTTTTAATCTGTCTGAATTCAAGGAGAAATGCTCAAGTCAACCAATAAAATCTGGTAAAAATACTCTTCCCTTATAATTTTAATTTCAGATGCATGGCTTTTTAAATGAGTATTCTTGTTTACCATTATGGTGGTCTGGGAGATTTTCTGACAGTACTGCCACTTTTACACAACTTAAAAAAGTCACAGCGCAGTGTGAAAGTTGTACAATCCGAAAGAATTGTTTCTGTACAACCTGGCAATATTACCCTGCTTGGCAAACCATATCATGGCATTCTTGTAGAACATGCCGGACTTGTTGAAAGAACCCTGGATGTCGATTCCACTCTCTTTCTTCCGCTGTTTAAAGAGAACAGCCCACAGGAACAGATTGAGAAATTACTGGAAAATTTTAATACCATATTAGTATTTTCGTCAAAAGACTCTGAATTATTTAATAACATAGTAAAACATTCTTCAATAGCAGGCGTTTATCAAAATCCATTTCCTCCAATACGCAAACACATTATTGATTACCATCTCTCTTTGCTTGAAACTGATGCCTCTTCAAAATGTGATAACTTCGTTATCAATATACCAGAATATTTAAAAAACTCTGTAACTCATTTTTTTTCAAATAATAAAAAAACAGCTGTTCTTTCTCCAGGAAGCGGTTCTTCAAGAAAAAACTGGTCGTTTGAAAACTTTCTTGAACTTAAAAAAATTTTAAATAAAAAAGGCATCACTACAATCTGGATAACAGGCCCTGCAGAGCAAAACCTTAAATATCCCGAATCGGATGTTGTAATATCCAATATGGATTTACCTCACCTGGCTGCTCTTTTATCGCTTTGCGACATCTATATAGGAAACGACTCCGGTACTACACACCTTGCAGCAATCTGTGGATCTGCTGTTGTAGCCATCTTCGGATCATCCGACCCTGAAATCTGGAGCCCGCGTGGAGATAATGCACACATCTTATACAAGTCACCACAGTGTGGTCCATGTCATCCAGGCGAACCAAAATCCAATTGTGATCATTCATGTTTACTCTCTATCTCTCCAAAAGAAGTAGCAGATAAAGCCGAATCAATAATCAATTGAACAGTAATCAATCCTGCCACAATTATTGT
>DATGNN010000133.1:0-8664 GCA_035306725.1 Chitinispirillaceae bacterium
ACTGTTAATTCCATGTTTATTATAGATTTCAATTGTTTTCTGCAGTTGTTGAAGAGCGAGTTCTTCCTGATCCTGCATGTAAAAGGCTATTCCGGTCATGCAAAGGGCCTGGATTACACGGCTTTTATCATTGCCAAAGTGTTTCATGAATGACTGATTTACCCTTTGTACAGCAGGCCAGTCTTTTATCTGGCCGTAAATTTCTCCGGCTTTGAAAAGCGCATCAGCTGCTTCATCGGAATCCGGGTATATCTGTGTAAATCTTTCCAGAGTAGCTGCTGCTTCTGTGAGTCTTTTACCGTTTTCAAAACAGATAGCAGCATTGTATAATGATACCGGCGCGATATCAGAATCGGGATATCGTGCTGCAATTTGAAGATAGGTCTGGGCAGCCTGGTCCCATTGAGTTTGATTTTCGTAACAACGGGCTGTCCTGAATTGTGCATTTGGGACAAGTTTTGATTTTTCAAACATGTTAACAAGTTTCTGGAACACAAGTATGGCTTTAGACCATTCCTCTGTTTTTTCGTAGTCAAGTCCGGCATTAAACAGGGAGATGTCTGCCAGTTTATTATCAGGAAATTCCATTGCAATGCGTTGATATTGGGTGGCAGCCTCTTCATATTTTTCCTGTTCTTCGAGTAATTCAGCCATTCGGAAAATCGATTCAGCGATATGTGACCGTGCTTCATTTTTATCTGTTTCATCGGGTATTGAGTTGCTTAATTTTCTGTACCATTCCTGAGCTTCATCAAACCGTTTTTCTTCATAATACGACTGGGCTATCATTTTCATCGCATCAAAGGCATCATGATTCTGATGATTGACATTAATTATATTTTTATAAACAGATCTGGCTTTTTGGAGCTGATTATTATTGTAGTATACAGATGCCATAATTGTAAGTACTTCAACGGCTTTTGAACTGCTGGAATCTATAGCAAGATAATTATTACAGGCTTTTATAAGCAGTTTGAAAGCTTCTGAAAGAATAGTATCAGAAGGATTTTGTAAAGAGTCTGATGAAAGTTTACCGTACTCAACTTTCATTCTGGATAATGAATCCTGATCACTGAAACTAATGTAATTTTGTTCGGGAGGCGGTGCAGATTTTCTGACTGGCATACAACTGTAAATAAAAACAGATAATATAAAAAACAGAATATATCTGGTTAATAAAGTTCCCGAAAAACAATTAAATTTGATATTAATATTGAGCATATATAAACCTGTTACTCGTCCGATTGTTCCTTTAAAAGCAGATTCTGGGCTGCTACAACAGCATTCCACGCGGCAGTTTCCCTGTACTTGCTTTCAGGATACAGTTTGGAGACTGCCATATATTCCTCTGCAGCTTTGTAATAATCACCTGTAGAGAATTGGATTTCAGCCAGATTGTAATGGCACTCGTTTGCCTGTGGAGATGATGGGTAATGTTCAAGGAATGTTTTATATGTTTTTAGTGCAGATGCATAATTAGGGGATTTATTATCCTGAAGAGCGAGCTGATGATAGCTGATAGCTGCATCATACAAATATTTACTTGCAATACTATCGGCTGCAGCTGTAATTATGGAATCAGATTGAGTCTGTGCCCATGTACTGTTAAGGTTATATTTATTGAAAAAAGTTGTTTTCAGCTTGTTGAGATCATCAGAGGGCAGTTTATTTTCCATAACAGAGATCAGTTCAGATTCAACCTTTGCGTTCTTTGGATAATCCGGATAGTCATTGAGTATGGTAGTATAGGTTTTTTCAGCCATGTCATAGCGCCCCTGCTCACGATATACATTAGCAAGTCTGTGTAGTATCTGGTAGCTCTGTGTGCTGCTGCCAAGTTTTTTTGCAAAAGCGTTTGCCCGCTTAAGACCGTATTCGCCAAGGATATCAGTTTCGCTGAAACTGATTGCTATATAATCCAGAGATTCTTTTTCGAGAAGTGAACGGCCATCAGGTGAACTTTCCCCAAGGTCTACCAGAGCAAGAAAAGAGCTTATTGCCTTATTGGGGTTTGATTGACGATATTGTGTCCATGCAAGTTTATACAAAGCTTCATCAAACCACTCACTATCAGTGTATTTCATAACAGCCTGATAACATTGGGCAGCCTGATCTAACTCTGCTCTGTCAAAGTAAAATTCTCCGCAATACATCCATGCCTGTGGGGCATGGTAGTTTTGAGGAAAATCGATTGCAACCTTTTCCATATGAAAAAAAGCACTGTCGAACATGGCTAAATCATTATAACACCAGGCAAGACTGTAATGTGAGGCTCCACAAAAAGGAGACAGTGGGTAATTGGTAATGACATTTTTAAACTGATCAATGCTTTTGGTGTGATCAAGCTTCACAATAGTAGGCGGTACCGGCTTTTGGCTTATTTTACCGTTTTGATAATCTTCATTGGCAAAATGATAGAGGTCAAGTTCTTTTTCATACAGATCATATTTTTTTGTATATTCTGATATCTCATTTTCATAATAGAGTTCACCCAACTGGTATCTGAAATAAGCAGCATCCGGGAAATCTGAAGCATTATCGAGAATGGAATGCAATAATGGGGTTAATTTGTCAAAGAAATGACTCTTTGTTGAATCCTCAACAACAATAATAGAATCAAGACGCTGTTTTGCAATTTCTGCTAATGCTGTATCTTTTATTGAATCATTTGAGATTAAATTTTTATGAACAAGAGTTTTTTTCTTGTCGAGGAATTCAAGTTTCCATTTATAAAAAGCAAGATCAGCATGGATTTTAAACGCCCTGGCTTCATCAACAACCATTTTTATCTTAGTTCTGTTATCAAGTGTATTTGAATGTATAATAGGTGTAACATGATCTTTTCTGTTAATTTCAAGTATTAAGGAATCAAGGTAAAAAAGCATTTTTTCACGATTTACAGAGAAAAAATCATCCTGAAAAGAGCCTGTGCTGTAGTGATTGATAATAAATTCACAAATTCTGGTTGTTTTATTAAAAATTTCTATAAAATTGTCATACTTCTTGCGGGGTTCGCTTTTGACTCTTGACATTAACAGAGAAAGTTCCTGGCTTGCAATTTTAAATTTCACATCATTTCTTAAGGATGTGTCTGCTGATATTTTTTTGGCAAGTTGTTGGTGAAGCAGCGACAAACGTTGTTCTTCACTTTCCAGATAAAGAAGTTTTTCCCATTCAGATGTTGCAAGCTGCAAGTAATGTTCTGCCATTACAAGGGTTGCTTTAGCCGCATAAGGCGACTCAGGAGATTGATTAACAAGTTTACGCAAAGTTACTTCAACTTTTTCGAATTGATCCAGTTTAATATAACACCATAAAATTCCAAACAATGCGTGTTCATATTCATTGTGATCGTTAAGGAGTTGAAAAAAGGCAGACAAGGCATTATTATAATCACCTCTTTCATAATGTAACTGTGCTAAAGAAAGCTTGATCTTACTGAATGCCATCATGTCAATTTCTGAATTGATTTTATAATTAAATGCACCATTCATTACAGAAATCGCTGTTGCAGTATCCTGATTTTTCAGATACGTACGTGCCAGACTGTGTATTACATGAAGTGCATAAGAAGATCTTCTGTCAATAGCTGATGCAAGTTCAGAATGATCAATAATAATACCGGCAGATAAACTGCTTTCAAGAAAGAGCCAGATAAGAAGGTTCCTGTTTTTGCCTTTGAAACGTGTGATATCTGTATCAGCCATTTCATCAAGAACATCATGGCATCTCTGAAGTGCATAAAGTGTTTGAATGCGATATAACTGTTTTAATCCTAAATTGGCTTCATCGGAAACTTTGGCTATCGTTTTTAATGCATCTGTATATTTTTTTTCGAGAAAGCAGGATCGGAAAAGAAGCAGGTACAGGTCATCAATACTGATTATGGAATCAAATCTGTTAATTGCATGTTTCAGTTTTTTTTCTGCTAAAACAAAATTTTTATCGGAAATCAGAACTTTAATCCGGTGTTTTTCAATGTTATAGATTTCCAGAATCTGATTTTTTGATCCATTTGATACAAGATGGTTTTTTATAAGTTCAAGTCTGTCGTAGCGCTTTTTTAAATGGTGTCCGAGTGCAGATTGAATGATATCGAGAAATTCATCATATGCCAAGTTACTGTCTGTTGTCTGTGTCTGAAATTCTGGTTTCAGTCCGATTCCAGTCATTACAGTTATAAGTAATGAATCAATATTTGTCCATAAAGTATTGATTTGATCCTTGATTTCAATCATTTGGCCAATTCTTTTCATATCCCCTTTTTCCAGAACTTCAAACATGTTTTCTACAGGAACACCAGTAACCATTTCGCGTAAAATCTCGATTGCATCAACTAGTGGTGATTTCAGTGATTCTATTTTTTTAAGTAATGTGGAATGATCCTTTTCCAGCATGTCGAGACAAGAGTCTATTGCAACGATCTCTTTATGGCTTAAACGGGTAAGCCCGTTGGGGAATAATTGAAAATCACGGATTTCATTTATAATATCTGACGCCGAAGACAGGGCGTTGTTCAGAGAATTGATTTTATCAAATTCACTTCCGAAACGCAGGGCCAGATTTTCCCTGATCCTCCATCTGGTTTGAGGGCTGGAATCATCCTTCGAATAGCAAATGAAGAAACAGGAAAGGATAAATGATGATACTGTGATCATTTTTAAGTAAAAGGCTGATGAAAAGTGTTTCATAAATGATCATTCCTGATTCAGGATTTCGTTTCTACGCTTCCTGATTTTTTCGAGCCGTTTTTTGGTATCAGAATCTTCTTCATAAGACCCGTTGTTATTGTAATCCAATCTTTTATCAATATCGATTTTCTTGTCAGCTTTAAAAGTTTTCAGAATAAGGTAATCTCTTACCATTTCAGAACCAGTTCGTTTGAATCTGACCGGCATTGTAAAGACCAGTGCAATTTTCCAGTTAACAAACCATGGATCAAAAGGATCTTTGATATCCCTTGATTTTTCATCTTTAAAGCGATCAGGGTTTTCATTTCTGTGGAGTTCAATTTTATCAGAAAGTTTTAAAGATGACTGACGATTTTTACTCAGCAGAAGCGGGGCTGATATTGATACTGACATGCCGTTTTTGTATCTGACAGTACCGCCAAAAGTCAGATACATGGGATTCTCTGAAAAGTAAACACAAAATCGTTTGTTATCCTGTCTGATAATCACGGGTTTTAGAATATTATTGAAGGATTCAAGAGAATATAAAACGAAGAGATCGAAAAAATGGCCGTTGAAAACTACACCTGCATCATAAAGAAACTGGTAAAGGCCGGATTTGTCATTTTTCACAGGTAAACGTATGCCTGAATTTATTATAATGCGTAATGGCAATTTGCTTATGGCAGCCAGAAGGTCTAATTCATATGTAATTTTGGATTCCAGGGAGCTGCCTTTGACAACAAAACCTTCAGGCATGAAACCTGTGTAACCGCCGATAGACGGGCTGTTTTCAGTGAAGTGGTACTGGTATTTAAATGTCAATCCGAAACCATGCAGTCGGAGGCTGTTATTATTGGGATATGTTAATTTAAGGCCTCCAGTGACCCAGCCAGGTTTAAATCCCCATGAAAGAACTCTGGATTCAAGGAAGACAGAACAGAAATTGAACAGCCCTGCATCAATACGCATTGCAGGAAACGCCCTGAGATTTGAGGACCATTTTTTGTTTTGCAGACTGGTATCAAGATTTGCAGCTTTGTCGTCCCAAACATGTCCGGTCAAATCAAAAGTGAACCAGATATTTCCCGGGCCTGTTGTATTTGAGTTGCTGCAGGTATAAAATGATTCACCTCTGTTTCTTTTACCGATTTCGTTACTGAAAACAGTCGCACAAAGTATGAGACAAATGTTTGTTAAAAAAGAAACAGAATAGATTTTTTTCATTCGAGTTCCTTCAGAAGGTTTTCGATGTTTTTCATTTTTTGCTGTATTTCCATTCTTTTTTCTGTAATGCTTTTTTTATCTTCCGGCACCTTGAAATCCTTGTCAAATTCATCAAAAATCATTTCAAGATCGGTTTTAAATTTTTTGTTTTGATTGATAGTTTCTGATATCAGGTCTTTTCTTGCCTGTTTTGCGTTTTTCACAAATAGCATGGTCCGTATCGCTTCTGAATTTGTTTCCCGGTAGATTAATGGTAATTCCAATGCAGCCGAGAATCTTAAATAGTCTGCAGCAAGAGGATTGTTTGCTTTGACATTCTGATAGAGAAGAATTCTTAACGAACCGAGGAGACTGAATTTTTTACGGACACGGTATCTGATACCAGGTTCGACCCAAAATCTTTTTTGCCTGTATGTTGCATCACCTTTAAAACGGCTGCTTTTTTTTCCTTTAAACATTCCTGCGCCCAAATCAATGAAAAAGCTGTGCTGATAAGTTTTCCATTCTGTTCCCATTATGAATGAAAGTTGATCATATCTGAAGAGAGAATCCGGTTTTTCGGCCATGTTGAAATTGAAATAGGTTTTTAAAGGTAATTTTTTAAATAGAGAAATCCAGTCCAGATCGATTGTCAGTGAAGGGCGAATATGTGCGTTGTATTCCGGTCTTCCTGAAAAAGCGGTATTGTTGATTGTATCCTCTTGTGTGGACAGGTAAATGTTGCCTGCCAAAGCGAAACCGAAAAAGCGCAGGTTGTTGTTAAAGGGTGTTGTTAACTGGATCCGGCCCTCAGTACATCCAAGGGTTCTGAATTCAGGAAATGATATCTTACCGCAAAATTGGAGGATATGTGCAAACCCGACAGATACAGATACACCTGGATCAATGGAAAAACCGGTTTCACTGTAGTTTGTATTTAAAACTGTTCCAAAATTGATATTCCCATTACCAGGTACATTTGATGCAGGGATATTGAATGTACCCTCATTTCGTCCTCGTTTTACTGTTTGGCCCGAAGCCCTTGAACAATATAAAAGGATCATTGCAATGAAAAGGTAAGAAGATAGTTTCATAACAGCTTGTTTATTTGTTATCAGACAAGGTAACCGGAATAAAAGTTGTTTTTTTAAAACGTTTACCATTTTTTCTGATATTTCGTTTAAATTCTTTTAGAGTTTCGACATCTGAATCACAGAAAAGTCGCCATCCGTTATAGTTTCTTTGCTCAGAAATATTGAGCTCAGGTTCGTCGAGCCATCGCTTGAGAGTGGAAATTGAGATCCTGAGTTTTTTACAAACCTGACCGCTTGTTAGATAATTTTGCATAATATTCTCCTGTGTAATGATTTAGCCGGCATCAAAGATTCTGTATGTGGTATGAATTGATTCGGGGTATACACCTGGTAGTGACAGCTAACATATTGTTAGTTTTCAGATTAAACTGTCCGGTAAACTGTTTGTTCAACCGGTTCAGTGTTCTGTTATTGATTATATCAGCATGTGTAAAAAAAGTCAATCAAAAGCGATTTGGATTAAGCGATTAAAAGAATCCGGGTTTATAAATGATTGTACTGCAAAATTCTGTATTTCGATGGTTGTGGAGCAGAAATGCCGGAATGTATATTTTGGAGCATTAAAAACTATATTAAACTTTAATTTGTAGTTTTCGATGATCTTTGTCACAAAAAATTTGTTTATTTGCGGCCATAGCTCAATTGGATAGAGCATCTGACTACGGATCAGAAGGTTTGGGGTTCGAGTCCCTTTGGCCGTACCATATATAGAACTCTCGTAAGGATAAATACTTGCGGGAGTTTTTTTTGTTTAGATCAATGCAACTTATTGATGTAAGAATGTTTTTTTAGCTTATTGATCATCATGTTCGCCGAGCGCACACGACCCCCGCGGTAACAATTGAAAATTCGAAACAAAACGATTAGGAAAATTCGAAATACGAAACAAAACCAAAGAAAAAGCATGAAAACAAACAGGAAAAATCAAAAAGCGAAATACGAGACAGGAAGAACAATGAATTGATATTGGGGGCGTGTGGAAAACTGTGAATAATTTCGTTTTACAATTAATATTAGTGAACAATAAGAATAATCTGGAATATCTTTATATATTAATCTCATACTTTATCCACTTCAGTGGATTTAGAAAACATTGGTTCTCCGTGGCCGTTATGTTGAGCAGCACCTGCACCAAAGGAAAGCGGCTTTTTTGTGATCCCGACTTCACGTCGGGTGAGTTTAAAAAGACGTGTACTGATTAAAACCCTATAAATCTTATTTATTTCATCTTCATTCGGTGCAGGTGATAAGCGAAACATGGCCGCTCTCGGGCATTTTGGTTCCTTTGTTGCCCTGGAAATAGTATCTCGTCGTCCGGGCGCGAAAGCCCGTACAAATTAATTTTTACTACCACTCTTTATAACTCTTTTATATAAGAAACAATGAATTCACTGATATTCATTCGGGTCGCAGAGCGCACACGCCCGTAACAATTAAAAATTCGAAACAATTCATAAGAAAGTGTCTGAATCACTGATTGGCACTGATTATTGGATTTCACTGAAAGACAGGGATGATTACAAGCTATCAATATTTATCAGTGTAATTCGTGCAATCTTCTGGGTCCGTGATTCTGACAATGTTTTAAAGGTTCGAATCTTTAAACTGTGAATAATTCCTGTTTAAATAAAGATAGGAAAATAATCAAAAAAATCAATCATGGTTTTAATCATCCACATCAGGTAAATCAGCGG
>DATGNN010000134.1:0-30602 GCA_035306725.1 Chitinispirillaceae bacterium
AAAAACAGCAAAAGTAGTGTATCTCTTCTTTTCGGGGTCCGAATTCGGCGTCGGTATCGGAATCGAATCAGAAAATCAGCGAAAGCCAGAGTCGATACCGACCCGGAGTTCTCACCGTTTATGAGTTTCGGAAACAAAAAAGAATTACGAACAGGAGAACGTGAGATTCATAATTCATTCAGACGATTTCATCAAGCCACCCTTTTTTCCTGGCGATTCTTAGAAATGCACTTATCACATCGGGATCAAACTGCTTGCGGCTTCCTTCAACAAGACGCTTTATTGCTTCTCTCTGTCCGAGACTGCTTCGATAAGGACGATTGGAAGTCATTGCTTCAAAAGCATCCGCGACATGCAAAATTCTTGCACCGATTGGAATCTGCTCTGCTTTAAGTCCATCAGGATATCCGCCCCCATCGTAATGTTCATGATGATGCAGGATCAGTTTGTGGAGATCACGTAAAAAAGGCACATCTTTAACAATATTTGCTCCCAAAGTACTATGCGTCTTCATGATACCGTTAAACTCCTCATAAGTCAAAGGCCCCGGTTTGTTCAGAATATATCCCGGGATTCCAATTTTCCCGATATCATGCAATAAACCAGCATCGCGAATAACACCTGTAATCTTTTCATCTATATTCATTTCTCTTGAAATTTCTTCGGCAATATTCATTACATTTTCAGAGTGGCCATGCGTATATGTATCTTTTGCATCAACCGCAATAGCAAGAGCTTTTATGGTCCTGATATAGTTCTCTTTCATGTCACTGTAAAGTTTTGAATTAGTAAGGGCAATCCTTGTCTGGCTGACCAGACTCGATAACAATGTTTTTTTTTCAGAAACACTTTGCTGTTCTTTTGCAGATCCAAAAAAAACAACACCATATCTGAAATCTTCCCAGCAAACAGGAACTGTATACCGAAAGGAAAGCTTTCGTTCTAATTTGTCACATTTACTGTGTGAAGCTGTTTTCAGGGAGAGTTGACTAATATGAACCCTTTTTTCCTGAATACAGGTTGAAGAAAGCTTATTATAAGATTCAACGGTCTCTTTTAAAACATCCCTGGTCAAATTTTCATCACCATCCATTGAAGACCAGCAGATGAATTCATGCATGCGCTTTTGAACTACAAGAAAACCCAGAAAGTCAATTGGAAAATGCTTGACAACAATTTCAAACAGGCACCTTATAATATCGTTTTTATCAACCAGACCCATAAGCTGCTCTGAATAAGTTGAAATAAGCATCAATTCATCAAGCTTCTGGTTGATCGAAGCATACAGGTTTGCATTATTAACAGCAGTACCAGCCTGTGAAGCAAGCACATCAATCATATTCAAATCAACAAGAGTGAAATGCTCCGAATCGCAATTGCGGCAAAGATTAATAACACCAATGGTTTCTCCTGATACTCTCAAAGGAACAGAAATCATTGAATAATAATCGGTTTTGTTTAAACATAGATCCGATTCCGGTCCAGCTTTTCCATCAGTGACAAGTAAAGAGCGTCCATTTAGAAAGACCTGTTTTGAAACCGGCCATTGAGAAGTATCTTTTACAGTGGATCGAAGAAGACCTGATTGAACTGATTTATGGCGTACAATTACCAGTTCGTTATTTTCAGAATCATATAATTGTAAATTACCACTGGCGGCTTTTGAAATATCAATACAATACTTGAATATTATATCCAGCAATTGATCGAGGTTATGTGTTGTTGTCAACTTACTGGTAAGTTCATATAACGAAACCAGTTCGTTTAATACTACATTTTCTATAGCCAAACGACTCGATTTCAAGGCCTGATAAATCTTTTGTTCAAGAACCTGAAACTGGTATGGCTTAATAATGTAATCGTAGGCACCATGTTGAATCGCCTTGATTGCAGTTGTCAAATCAGGATTTCCAGTGGTAATAATTATTGGAGCTATAGGATCAATTTTCTTTTCTGCAATTTCTATCAGCTCCAGCCCATCCAGGCCTGGCATTTTCAAATCAAGAATAATCAGGTTTGGCTTATGCTTCTCTATAAGTTTCAGTGCCCTGAACCCCTCGTGTGCCTGTAAAACTCTATAACCATTTTTTTTCAGATATCTGGAAACAGCTGAACAAAGCTGCTGATCATCATCAGCCAATAATATTAGAAACTCTTCCTGAAAACTCATCCTGAGACTACTCTGTAATTACCAAAGATATTTCATGCTTATCTGATAAATTCCTGCAAGCACATGATTCGAATATGAAAAATCGACACCAGCTCTTTGACTGAACAGGTTAATTCCACCACCAAAGCTGAATTTTCCCTGAGCCAGTCCGAACCTGACAGCTACCCTGTCCATAATTATATATTCAATTCCAAATTTTGCACCTAAAATCAGAAGTGATGGTCTTGCGTATAGATCATGAAACTCCAGTTTTTCGATTTCCTCTCCTTCTTCGTCATAAGTTTTAACCAGATTTATTCCTTCGTTTGAAAAAAGATCGGGAGATGTATATCCGACTCTTAACTCACCATAAATGTAGGGTATGTCACGCTCCCATCCCAAACCTGCCCTTAAGTGTGGATGAGCAGATTCCCTGTAAGATGAACTCCACACAGTACTGGAGATCAGATTTTCTAAAGCCAGTGATGAAGACATGCCTGATTTAACAAATAATAACTTCATACCTGCATCAATACCAATCCCGTATCCATTATAATCCGGCAATCTGGTTCTTTGGGCGTTCAAAGCACTGCCCCATGAGCATTCAACTGCCCCTCCCGAAATGAATTTATTCCCAAACCCCACCCGAATGTATATATCTGAACAGGAGGTAGTTTTTATTTTTTCGGGAAAGATCAGCTCTCCGGATACGCTTGTATCAATATCATCAATTATTTCAATATCTGGAATAAAGATATAACCTATCGCAATACTGTATCCTGTCTGCTTACCAATATGACCAATATATGATAAGACAGATGTACTGAATGCATTCTGAAAATAGTTTGAATAGGACAGGGTAATGCTGCTCATTGTATCAAATGGCAAATTAGCAGGTGTTCCGGTTGGCAGATCACCCGAACTGAGGCTTAGATCACTTCCTGCCAGAGCTTCAGAACGTGGTGTAACAATTAAACCTTTATTAATATCTGAGTAGAAATTCCATTCCCGGGCTTTAATTAAACCGGCAACAATTAATATTAATAAAAATATTTTCTTCAACATTCAACCCTCATTCGGCATGGTCCCGCACCGGATTAATACGCTAATTCTAAAAATATTTCCAGTTAGATAACCTGTACATAAATTTCTTCACACCGGTATCAAAAAGAAGATCCACTTAGGATCAAATAAACAGCCAGTTTTTCATACATGGCTGCAATTACAATAACTCCAAATTTTTTAAGTGTAACTCTACACACCAGGTTTCCAGACTCTTTTAAAATCCAATACATGTTTTACACTGTCATGTAAAATAACTCTGTAACTGAATTAATTCCATAATTATCAATAATCGTCCTTGACCATTTATCATAAAAAATCCTATTTTAAGTTAAACATAACGTTTTTTCATGAGAACGGGATAACCGGACTACATAAGAGAATCGTTAATATTGAGATAAAAACAGGGCACATGGCTCAGTTGGTTAGAGCGCCGCGTTCACATCGCGGAGACCGCTGGTTCGAGTCCAGCTGTGCCCAGAATTTAACTGCAATACCCCCCATATTCCAGACACAACAGCCTAAGGTGAAGGTAATTAGATTATTTTTATTCGGGTATTATATCAAATCAATTTTTTTTCATGACCTCTGGTATTATCTCTAATACAATAGTATATTTGTCTTGTGGAATCAACTAGTAATAAACCAGGACACTTTTTTTTATTCATCTCTGCAATTTTTTTCTTCAGCACCATTGTTTCTGCAGAAAATTGCATTGATTTTACTATTCCCAAACCTGGCACTATTATTATTACGCCACAATGTACATTAGCAGTAGAGCCTCTTTGCGATAATATTAAAAGTATAGAATTCCGGGCCCGTTATTTTGCTTCAGAAACTGATACCGGAACAGTGGTTACAATTGGTGATATCTCCCGGCCTCCATATAAACAAATCTGGGACATAAAAGATATCCCCAATCAGTTGTTTACGGGTGTTTCATTCCTTGCAGAAGCGATCCTGAAAAATGGCGAAACAACTGGAGTCCGCCGGGAAGGTGTATTTTTTGCGCACCAGAAAACAGATCGTCCTCTGATAGAATTTAATTATGAATATTCAGGTACTAAAGAACTGGAATTGCTGAAAGATACTCTTGTAATCAATTCTCCACGTTCCACTGTTACTCTTCTGACTTCCATTTACTGGAATGAAAAAGATATAACAGTACTTGCAGAAGTAAGTGATCCCCTGTTTTATGCCAATATGAGTAAAGACGCTCTGAGCAATATGGGAATAGAAGTATTAATTGATCCAGACCAAAGCAGAAAGCCATTCCCCAATAAAGATGTTTTTATCTTTGTAGTACCACTCTCAGGAAAACCTTACAAGGTAATATATAAAACTATATACGACGAAACCGGCAGTTTCAAATTGATACCTCAATCTGTACCATATGATAACACATATTCTGTTACCAAAGAAGATTTTAAAGGCTTTAAAATTTACTTTCCAATTCCAAAACAGGTTTTTCCTGAAAAAATTCCCAATGAAATTGCTTTTAATATCATTTTCAAGTTACTAAATGAAAAAAATGATATCATAAAGGTCCCATGGATTAAAGGAAGCCTTTATGAAACATACAGTCCATATGTATGGGGTACTGTCCGTTTCCTGCCTAAACCATTTTTTAAAAACAAAATTCTTTTGGGCTGTCTGTTTTTTATTTGTGGATTACTGATCACCCTACTGATATATAAAGTCGCTTTATTTTTCCATAAACCACGTGCTTTGAATAATTTCGAGAAATCAGAAGCCGAACAGCAGTTATTTGAACGAATAAAAGAAACAATAGAAAAAAGAGTCATAAATAAAGGTTTTACCCTTGAAATAGCGGCACGTGATCTCAAAATGAACCCCAAAAAACTCAACAAAATGATAAAAAAATTTACATCCATGTCATTTCAAAACTACCTTATGTATTCCAGAACCGAGATAGCCAAAGAACGATTGCGTTCTTCTCATAGCAGTGAAGCCTCTATTGCTGACGCATGCGGTTTTCAGGATGCAAATGAACTTGAAAAGTTTTTCACCAAATTCCATAAAACTACCCTTTACAAATTTCGTAATGAACACCAGGTCGCCTGAACAAGCAGTTGTTAAAAAAGATACTCATAAGCCAAAACAATACATTGCTCCAACCCATGGTATAGCAGAGCATCCGTTTTAATTCTCATTCTATACCGATCCCGAATTACGAGTTCCAAACCTGATGGTAAACAGGAATAAAAAGAAACAGAAAAAATATTGTTTGTTTTTCTTTCTTGTTTCGTAACTCCGGGTCGAAATTCGGGATCGGTAGCTAATCTTTGATAAAAAGAATAAAGATTCAGGTTTTCCTTTAAATCAAAATGGGATCGGAATGGAAATGAAATCGGAATCTCGATACCGCCCCCGAGACTGGGGATCACTGCTATATTCTGGTATTAGTAATCGTTATTTTACGAAGCACTTTCTGAATTTCTATATCAAGTTGGTTTTTATCATAGGGTTTGGTAAACCATCGATGAATTTTCATCTTTTTAATACTTTTTGTTTCAGGTGCATATCCTGAAACTACAAGAATGATAAGATCGTTTTTGATTGTCCTTAATCGTCTTATGACATAATGTGGATCCTCATTTCCTAACTTCCAGTCCATTATGAGAATATTACAATAATTTTTGTTTTCCAGAAGTCCTTTAATTGCCTCTTCACTGTTTGAAGCTTCCAGTACAGAATATTTAAATTCTAATAAAAATATTTTTAATACTTCCCTGATTTTCGGATCATCATCAAGAAGCAAAACTGTAGTATGCAACCGATCTTTGAAAATAGCTCTACGGTTAATTTCAAAGTCAGTTTCATCACCTGCAGGCAGTTCAATTTTAAATGTAGTCCCTCCTGAACCAGTTTTCTCCACCATAATCGTACCATTATGCAGCATAACTATTCGTCTGACCAGGGCAAGTCCCAAACCGGTTCCTTTTCCCACCTTTTTTGTTGTAAAAAATGGATCGAATATTTTCTCAGTCAAATCCTGAGCAATACCCTGCCCTTTATCACTAACCCTGATAACAACCACTTCCGGATGATGCCCTTCTGTTTCAATAGAGCTTGAACATGACACATTTATAGTTCCACCTTCAAGCATCGAATCACGTGCATTGCCAAAAAGGTTTTGAAATATGCGTTTTAAATAATCTGGATCACCATGAATCCATAAAGGGTTTTGTGAATTCTCCAGAGTAATTTCATACCTGTTTCCCAACTGTTTCCTGAACTGGGTAACGACTCGTTCCATAAAATCCTGAACATGAACGGGATGATAATCAAGAGGTTGTTTTCTTCCAAGCGCAAAAAGTTCAGAAACCAGAAAACGAGCATCAGTCAATGTATCGTTAATCAATTCCATCTTTTGTCTTGTTTGCGATTCTGCACTTTCTTTTTTCACTGTCGTGGTTAAATCATTTACAGCCTGAAGTATATTGTTGAAATCATGAGCCATTCCACTTGCCAATGTTCCCAACGACTCCATTTTCTGATATTGAAACAATCGATTAACCATTTCTTCCCGTTGTGAAATGGCAAGCTCCCTGTCTGTTACATCAGAAATAATACCTTCATATGAAGCATTTCCGTTTTCATCTGCAACCGACTGTATTATACAATCAACAAATCTGCGATTTCCTCCGAAATCATTTATTTCGAAAGTCCCCTTTACACCATTGCGGTCTAATCGAAAGATTTCCGGATTAACAAGAAAACTTCGTAAATTTCTTCCTTGAAGAACTTTTGCCGGTATTCCAAGAACCGAATGGCTGGCAATATTTGACCATAAAAAATTTCCATGTGAATCCAGAGTACAAAACATTTCAGGTAAACGGTGAATCAGATCAAGGTATTTGATTTCTGATGATATTACCTGTTGTATGATTCTTGCATTATTTCGTGAAACGATTCTCCCCAGACCTGATGCAACCATCAGTACCGATATTCTTAACATGTAGTCATCTGTTTCAACATATGTCAGCATACCGGCATTTGTTAAAAGAGCATACAAGGTTGTATATGCAAAAACACACATTATCCCGCAATATATCGGAAGGTTAATTCTATAATGTAATGATGTAAAAGTAATAGCAATAAAATATGTACAAAAAACGGCATTTGTAATGAGATATGAATCTGAACCGTTTATATAATAAGAACCAAGAATTAAAGTTATAACAACAACATCGAGTGAAACAATTAAATAAACCAGATATGTGTTAAAAAGCTTGGTATTATTTATAAACAGGTAATAAACACTGAAAGTGATAAGAGCAAGAACTGAAATTATCTGAATGGTAAATGATAGATTTGAAGTTTTTTCAAGGAGAAAACCATAGATTGAAAGCAAAAAGTAAAAACCTGCAATAGCCAGTCTGATCCATGATACCCGTCGTTCGGATTGAATCTCGGCCATTACGATTGTCCGTGTTTTTCCGGAGAAATCTTTCTGTGTCTCAAACGTCATATATGTAATCCGTGAAACTGTACGCCGATTATCAATCCAAACTATAAGATAATTTCACAGTTTCACCTGCTCCCACCCTTATGCTCCATTCAATATATGAATTTGCCAATCTATAATTTTGGGAAGAACTCAAAACCCTGCGATTATTAATATAATCTGTTACTTTAATTTCAACTGGTACGTTTTTGCTGTTTTTTATTTCAACACTATATTCAGTTTTTCCTTTTTCACTTGAAAGAACTGCTTTACGCCCCCTGATATCATTATCAATACCGATTTCAACAGAAAGATGTTTGTTTACGGCAACATTATCCAGTAAATCCTCACCAACAAACCATTTTTGTGATTGTGAACCATATTTAAAAATTTGAATATTCCCGCCGGGAAGTGAAAAACCGGTTTTTTTATTTATCTTATTCACACACTGGATTACAACATTTGCTGGTTTTGAAGAAAATTCATCTTTCATGAACCCGATTTTAAACGATTTGTTTGTTTGTATTGATGATATATTGATCCACTCTATCTGCTTCATTTGATTATTCAGAAGAGTAACAGGTCGATCTACAGAATAAAAACAGGGCGCGTCAGGTAAATTTTTATCAGGCTTTCCATTATTGATTATTTTGATATTTCCGTCAACAAAAGTAATTACAGCATCTTTATAATCAGTTCCTGATTTGTTACTGAATGTTATCCAACAACTCAACTGTGCAGTGTTTTCCTTGTCATTTATTAAAAGTTTATATTCCGGACTCCAGGAAATACAATCTGTGAGATATGATGCTGTTAATTCAACCTCCTGCCGTTGTTCAGATTCAAGATCCCACAAAAGAGTCGGTCGCGTATACAGATTGTCAGGCATATACGGGAAAAACAACTGACCAATGTGGCCAAAAGTAATTTTTGTCCCGATTCTGAAAACCGGCTCCTCACCATGTACACTTATAAGTTCAGCCAGCCTTGAAGTGGTATCTGACAGGTCTTCTTTTTGATCAATAATTTCCAGTTCTTTCCCGATATATTTTTCCATCAGTTTTGAGGGACTGACCAGATCAAACTCATAGCTCTGGCTGATAATATCAAGTTTCGATTTCTGTGATGTCTCCAGTAAAACTGATGAAGCCTTTATTTCTGTTGCAACGCCAACGAAACGGATCCTGCTGATCCCCTTTGGAAGCTGAACTTTTCTTTTATCAGTTATCATTCCAAAATCACGATAGGCAGTTAATTTGAGATCTATCCGCGACTCTTCAGGAACAGCGATATCTGCAGGAACAAATCTTGTAATTAAAAATAAAAATAGAAAAATTTTGATCATTATACCCCCTGGCAACAATTTTAATATACGTTTCGACAATTTAATGATCAATATTCTGTTTTTTTATCTGAAACATTCCCAATAATATCCATTACTTCTAAAATAAACCGAATTGTCTATATAAGTAATAAGTATTTCCGCTCCAAGCTGTATAAGTAACCTCAAAGCTGCATCCGAAGGATGCTCATAGGGATTGTTTTTTGAACAGGAAATTATTGCTGTTTTTGGCCTGATATACCCAAAAAACGTACTGTTTACTGAATACGCACTGCCATGGTGCGGAACTATCATAATGTCAGACATCAGGGTAGCACCATATTTAACACTTATCATTTGTCCTGCTGCGGAATCAATGTCGGATGTAATAATAATCTGTGACAGATTATATTTCAGCAGAAAAACCAGACTATAATAATTTGTCAATAACTCGCTGCAAGGATATTCCTCTTGAAAATCAAACGGCCATATACATTGAATATCAACTCCCTCCAGATAATCCAGTCTCTCACCTTCACCAATAATCTTACAGGTTATTCCTTTTTTCCAGTTCCCGCATAGCTGCTTCAGATAAGCAGAATCTTCATAACTACTCATGACAAGAGTTCCGGTCCAGTTTATTGACGTATCCAGAAACAGCAATCCACCGCTGTGATCAATATCCCTGTGAGAAATAACCACTGCATCAATCAAAGGCTTCCCTATACTTTCATACTGTTTTTTCCAGGAAGCATATGCCTCCGGCGGACCCAGATCCCAGACAACTGCATGTGAATTTTTAACAGCAATCTGTGAAAGCCCCTGTCCTACATCAAATACAGAAAAAATAAATGATGACTGATCATTGCTGACAGGATTATTACAACAGCAATGTGTAATAATGAATAAACAGATAATCCTAAAATAAAAACCATGCCCTAACCTCAATATACTCATTCATCAACTCCCATGAAGAAAACAAACTGGATTTTTCGATAACCAATTCGGTGTATATGCGTTCAAAAGGAGAAAAAACATGTCTTATACCCATCTTTTTTTCCAGTTTCATCCTTTTGTCAGTTGCAACCTTGAAAAACGGTTTGACAGTCATATGAACCGGAAGTATCAATTCTGTCCCAAACGATCCATGATAAAAAACGGGGTCTTCGTATTTAATTGCTAAATGATGTTCAGTTTCAAAACTGATACATCTGTTCAATTTAAAATGATAAGCACAATTGAGATAATGATTGGTCGAACCCATGAAATTTCCTGAATTCTTCCATTTATATTCGATTCTGAAATCTGCCAGTCTGACTTTCAGGAAGCAGTTCAATTTGTTAAGCATAATATCACAAATATCGGTTCTTAAACCCAAAGAAATTCTGCTTTTCTTAATTTTATATTGTGACTCAATACCAGTAAGCATTAAACTCCGGGAAAGAGGTCTCAAGCAATAATTTTTGCCAAAGCCTGATTTTACAAGGCGACTCCGTGGTGCAAAATACCCCTTGGGGATATATACAAATTCAATGCTATGACTCAACATGTCTGAATTTATCCGGTTTTTGCAAATAAACGAAACGGCTTCAGGTCTGGACAATTCAAATGCTGTAAGTATCTGTGATGTGAATTTCGAAACACTTATTCCTGATCCACAATAGAAATAAACCAGATCATCCCCTGAATTGTTTGTAGACAACTTATTTAATCCTGCTTGAAACCAGTTTCTTTTTGTAAAATGTATTTTTGAATCAACACCTGAAGCTGTTTCTGAATGTCTTTTATGAAAAAAAGCATTCACTGATAACCCCGACAATATTTTCAATTCCCCGGCAGTGATTCGCAATCCATTCCAGCTGCTCGTTTTTCCATATAACCAGTTGTCTTTTACACTACTGTTAACCCCGTAAGGGAAAAATCCATAAATCAACCCCAGATCAAAAGAATTATTAAAATTTCCAAATTCCAGGGCTATCCAGTCTGTTGGTTTAAAATTAAGAGATCTGCGCTGCCATCTGGCAAATTCAGTTGTAAAGTCGATGCGGGACTGGAATTTTATCTGTGGAACCGGATTGATTAAAACCTGTGAAGATTGTCTTGATTTATTTGATAATTCCGATTTATAATAGCTAAAACCGATTTTTCCCGATTGCTTCAAAACAGCATTGAAATCCAGAATCTGCCTGTAAGGCTGCAGATATGGATAATCAGAAAAAAACAGCTCAATTTTCTTTTCATCCCATGGTACATACTTTTCAAGATTATCAACAGGAATATCCTGAGGTAATTGTGGAACAATGTCTCTCAAAATAAAAAGTTCTCCATGTGGAACGCTTATTTTTTCTACATAATATGGTTTGAGTTCTTCCCAAAAGGACGAATCCAGTTCCCCGGCTTGTATCATATATTCTGCTTCTGTTTCGTCAAATGGCAAATACAACGGTTCTGTTACCATGCCATATGTAACTGATGTAAAAAACAGAATCATCATTACATATAGATTTCTAACCATTTTACTGTAATCATTAAATATTACTTGTTAATTTAATACTATATTGGTTTATTGTGCTTAAACAATGAAAAACACAAACGGATATTCTTTTTTTATAAGCCGAATGGAAACGATTATTTTTACGGTAAATCTGCAAGAACGGCCGCTACCGCGATATATTAAAAAAACAGTATCAATGAAAGACAATCAATTGATAGCTTTTTACAGGAAATAATGTGAAAAACGGACGCAAAATTAAAAATGAAGAACTGACAGTTTTTTTCTGCTTTTTGGACAAATCAATTATAAATTGATACTTTGGTAAAACTTATTGTATTTTAAAGAAAATTGATTATTTCCTGAAATTAACAATTAACCCAAGCACCGAGATACATGTTAAACGGATTATTTGTCATCTCAGACCAGTAAATTGCCTCAATTTCAGGAATGATATAAAGCTGGCTGCTTTCACTCTGCCAAAAAGTAAATATATGGATAGAAAATACAAGATGCATGTTGAAAGAATAAAGAAAAAATTTAAATGTCCTTTGATATGCTTTATTCTATTACTACATTCTTCAATACTGGCAGAGTCATATTCTGAAGGTTTCGCTTTAGTTTTAAGTGGTGGAGGCGCCAGAGGATTAGCTCAGATCGGCATACTTAAGGCATTCGATCAGAGCGGTTTAAAGCCGGATTTTATTGTTGGAACCAGCATGGGTGCCATTATTGGTGCGCTCTATGCCTCAGGCTTATCTGCCGACTCTATCGAATCACTTACAAAATCAACCAACTGGGGAGATATTTACAGTAATACTGCAAACAGGAAAAAAAAATTTGTCAGCAACAAAACCAACTACGGTAACCACCTCTTTGAACTAAGATTCGATTATAATTTCAAACCTGTTCTTCCAAATTCTATCTCTTCTGGACAAGCTTTTTACAATCTGCTTGCTCCCATACTCGCTCCAGTACAGTATCAGGTAGAAATGGATTTTAACAATCTTCCCATACCTCTGAGGATTATTGCAACCGATCTTGTCAAAGGAGATAAAATTGTTCTTTCTAAAGGAAATCTTGTCTCAGCGATCAGAGCATCCTGTGCTGTTCCATTGGCCTTCTCTCCTGTTCAAATTGACAGTCTTCTCCTTACAGATGGTGGTTTGACATCAAATATCCCGGTTTTGACAGCCAAAGAAGAAGGTTGTGATTTTATTGTTGCAGTAGACGTTACCTCCCCGATGTGGAGTGAAGAAGAACTAAATAATCCGGTTAAACTTGTGGACCAGATAATATCTATAGGTGTTGCAAACCGCAAAAACGAAGAACTTGAAATCGCAGATGTAGTCATAAGTCCGAATCTTGGAAATCTTTCTAATACAGATTTTGAGAATATTGATACCTTGATTGCTGCCGGATTCACTGCCGCAATGGAAAAAATTGAAGTTATCAGAAGTTCTTTAGCACCTGATGAAATATCAAGCAATAAATATTCACCAAAAAAATCTTTATCAGATACAATCGATGATGTTAAAGTATTTGGAAACAAACTTACATCATCCCGTATTGTCAAAACTGCTGCGAATATAAACCAGGGTGACAGTATCAACGGTCTACTGATAAGAAAATCTATCGCTTCTGTATACTCCCTCGATCTATTTGACAATGTTAATATTGATGTAGACAACAATCGCACAGCCAGAATTTTGCTCCAGGAAAAAAAATACTGGCGTGTTCGCATGGGGTTGCGATTTGATGAATTTCATTTGGGAGAAGGTTACGTCGAACCAGCTTATGAAAACATTCTGGGGCTCGGAATTAACGGCGCATTTCATGTTCAATATGGAATGAGAAGGGAAAAATACGCTCTTGAATTTCAGGGAAATCATCTTTTTACAACCAATTTTGCCAACTATCTTAAACTGAAATTTTATATCTCAAATGAGCGAATTTTTCAACGTGAAATTCATGAAGCTGTTCCTGCTGGCAGTGGACCCGATACTTTGAAACTTGAAGAAAGCAGCCTTCGAAAAACCGGAATTACAGGATTGATCGGTACCCAGCTTGGACGCTCTGTCTTATTGCGCGGTGGCCTGAAAATCGAAAAATTCAAGGTTCAGCAGTCTGAAGAAAATGCTTTCGATAACATGCTCGGTTTTGGTTTTAATGAAGGTCTCCCCCTGTTTCTTATAAAATTAACGGTCGACAATACAGATCAATACCCTTTTCCAATGTCAGGAATAAAAAATCAGTTAACGTTCAGCGGGACAACCAGAATAATTGGCGGATCTACAAATTTCCTGAAATTGAACGGTGATTTTGGCCACTATCTTTCATTTGGGTCTGATCACACCACATTTTACCAGATTCGATTTGCATGGTCAAGCAAAGTATTACCAGCAGTTGAACGCACATATTTGGGTGGTGTTCTATATGATGAACCCAACAGTGACATTAGTGTTTATAACTACATACCATTTGTAGGTTTACGTCCACGTTCCCTCTCAGGCGATCTTTTCTGCCTGTTTCATCTTGATTACAGATTTAAAATTGAAAAAAATTTCTATGCCCAACTTTTTGCAGACTGGGGCCATGTTTGGAATAATGATTCCTTTAATATTAAAACTGCTTCAGATGAATTTTTAAAACAAGCTCCAATAGGCATTGGAGCTGGTTTGACCTATAAAACATTTTTCGGTCCTGTAAGAATCGCATTCGGACAATTGTTAAATAATTTAAACCAATTTGGTATAAAATCGGAAAGTCAGGTATATTTCTCTGCAGGACACGATTTCTAAAATTATATTGCTGTACCTGGAGAATTAAGATAAAATCAACAGATACCATTCTGTAAGTACCAAAATAGATAGCAGAAAACTGTAAATTTATGCGCATTAATATAGCTATAAAACTCTATATTGGCTTTCTGGTCGTAATATGTCTGAACGCATTCTTCTTTTCAATTGTTTCCAGAATGGATTACGTTAACACTATTACCAGAATACTGAAAAGACAAAATGAAGTGAAAAATTATTTATTAAGATTAAAAACTCTCCACAGAGTACAGGGACCAAGTGTTATCAGTTTTGAAAGGGTCGGCAGATCTGAATCAGCAGATAATTTCAGAGAAGTTAATAAAAAAATAGTAAACCTTTTTGATACAATTCAGTTTAAAATTGATTCCATAGAAGAACTCGAAACTTTATTAATCACCGGAAAACATAATCTTCAATTTCAGCATTCGTCAGACATACTGAATAAAGCAATTGGGGATATAAGTCTCCATAACAGCCTTTATTCCAACATGTTTGATAGTATAGTCCATGCCAAATTCAGCTATGTTCCCGCGAAAAAGAAAAAAGTCTGGCATGATGTACTTAATAATGCAGACAAAAACCTCACTTCAATTTTAGATTCTACAGAAATCTTTATTGATAATCAGGCAAATATAAGGATTAAAGAGATAGAAAACAGAGTTAATAACACCATAAAAATTACGATATACCTTATTGCTGGAATAACTGTATTCTCACTTCTTTTCGGTCTGTTCTTTTCGCGTCAAATAACTAAATCCCTGCGGAGGCTTAAAGAGTCTGCATCAACTATTGGAAAAGGAAACTTTAATACAGACCCTTCCGGTTACCCCAACGACGAAACTGGTGATCTGGCTACAGCTTTCTTTGAAATGTCAATTGATCTTAAAAATACCCAGGAAGAACTGATCAAATCGAAACGATTGGCTGCCATAGGTGAAGTAGTAGCTTCAGTAAACCATGAGATCAATAATCCCCTCATGATTATTTCCGGAAATGCCCAGTTTCTGGAAATGACGTTAAAGGGATACCCCGAAGAAATAAAAGAACGTGTCCGTACTATAATCGAAGAAACAGAGCGAATATCACGTGTAACTAAAAAACTTCGTGAAATTAAAAATCCGGTTATTGAAGATTACACTTCAAGCGGTGAACAAATGATTAATCTCGACAAATCATCTGCGTAATGGAAAATATCGGTTAAATGTACAAGAAAACTTTTATACTCCTTTATACAGTTACAGTTTCATTGCTCTTCTTCGGATGCGCCGGGCAAGTTGTTACTTTGGAACAAAAGATACTACATGAAGCAGATTCTCTTTTTAATGCAGGAAATTATGAATATGCGAAATTAAAATATGCTAAAGTCAGAGATTCCAAACCAGAGTCACAGTTCTCACGTATTGCTCAATATCAGCTTGGCTATATCAATATCTATTATGAAAACCCTTTCTCAAACTGGGAAGCTGCTTTAAGAGAATTTGAACTGTTTGCATCTCTGTATCCCGACGATTTCAGAATTGGTGAAGTTAATTCATGGATAAGAATGTTAGTAACAATGCGCTCTTTTAAAAAAAATTACACAGGAACAACTGAACAGCTTCAACAACTCAAAACTAAAATAGAAAACCGTCCACGATTGACCAGCAATATCGAAACAATAACCGAATCACTTCGTAACTGTTACAATGATAAAGATTCTCTTATGAGGAAAACAAAAGAACTGGAAAATGTAATTTTAGATCTTGAAAGAAAATGTCAGCAGGCAGGTAGATAAATTCAAATGAAAAAACCTCTATTTCGACAGGAATTACCACATATACATACCATTGTCGTCAAAATTGGCAGCAGAATACTTTCCGGCCCAGGCCATAGCGATAGAGTCAAATCCCTCGCAAAAGATATTATTACGTTGCAAAAGAATGGACTGCGGATTATCCTCGTCTCTTCAGGAGCAATTGCACATGGTATGAATTCTCTTGGCTTACAGAATCGCCCAACAACGATTCCGCTTCAACAGGCATGTGCCAGTATAGGACAAAATCGTCTTATGAGTATGTATGAAAATGCATTTAATCCTTATAAAGTACTTATAGGTCAGGTTTTATTGACCTGGGATGATCTAAGAAGCAAAAAAAGATATCTGAACCTCAGAAACACCATGTTTCAATTACTTGCTTGTGATGTCATACCTATTGTAAATGAAAATGATTCGGTAGGTATCGAGGAGATTCAGTTCGGAAACAATGACATGCTCGCTGCTCAGGTTGCGCTTCTGATCCAGGCTGATATTTTTGTCAATCTTACCGATGTAGGCGGGCTGTATGATAAAAACCCCCAAATCGACAAATTTGCCAACCATATTCCCGTTATCAAAAGTTTCTCCGCTTCAGTTCACAATTTCGCTTCCGATAAAAAAAAGCAGATAAGCGTTGGTGGAATGGCAACTAAACTAAAAGCTGCAGAAATAGTTTCTCGGGCAGGTATTTTTGCTCTTATCGGTGATGGATTTAATCAATCGCTTTCTGAAGTCCTGAATAATCAAAACAGTGCCACCCTCTTTATTCCATCAGAGCGAAAAATGTCTTCACGACACAGATGGATCGCTTTTACCGGACATGCAAAGGGTTCAATAATTATTGATAATGGAGCACTCAGGGCAATAGTTGAAAAAGGAAAAAGCATTCTTCCTGCAGGTATTAATAATGTTTACGGATTTTTCAAAGCAGGTGATAAAATCGAAGTTAAAGCTGAAAATGATCAAACGATTGCCGCCGGACTGGTAAATTATTCTGCTGAAGAGATTAGTTTGATCAAAGGATGCAAAACATCACAAATTAACTCTAAACTGGGTAGAAAAAGCTTTGACGAAGTTATTCATCGGGATAACCTGGTACTGCTGAACCCTTGAAAGAATATCACCGGTTTTTTAAGTAAATTACAGAAACCTTCCTCATGTTGTCTGCAAAATTTATCTGCAGCATGGCAAGTGATTCTCTTGAAGAAGCGGGTTGCGTATTGTAATTTTTGTTTCTCTTCATAATCAGTTCCTGCAATTTCAAATTAATAAAGGATTATAAGATGAAACTGAATGACAGGATAGAAAATATTGCAATACAGGCCCGAAAAACCGCATTGAAACTTCAGGATGCGCCTGTAAATAAAATAAACAGTGTCTTGTTGAAAATGGCTGATCTTATTGAAGAACGATCTGTTTTACTCAAAAGTGAAAATGAGCAGGATCTTGTTTCAGCCCGGAAAAAGAACCTCTCCTCTGCAATGATAGACAGATTAACACTATCCGACAAAACGATCTCATCCATGGTTAATGGACTCCGAAAAATTGCATCACTGGACTGCCCTCTGGGAACACGATTCGATGAATTCAAACGTCCTGATGGATTGCTTATCTACAAAATAAAAGTACCTGTTGGTGTTGTAGGAATAATATATGAATCAAGACCAAATGTCACAGTTGATGCTGCTGCGATATGTCTTAAATCCGGGAATTCTGTTATTCTGAGAGGCGGGTCTGAAGCATTCCATTCAAACATGGCTCTTGCAGCTCTGTTTTCCGAAGCACTTGAAATTAGCGGCCTTTACCGGGATGCAGTTCAGATTATACCTGTAACGGATCGTGAAGCTGTTAATATGATGCTTGTTCAGGATAAATATATAGACCTTATTATTCCAAGAGGTGGAGAACAGCTAATTAAAACTGTTGTTGAAATATCAAGAATTCCGGTAATAAAACACTATAAAGGTGTTTGCCATGTTTATATCAGCAGCCATGCAGACCTGGATAAGGCTGTTGCCATAGCAGTTAACGCAAAAGCACAACGCCCCGGAGTTTGCAATGCCATGGAAACTCTATTGCTAGATGTGAATATTGAACGTGAAAACCGGGTGAAAATTATACAAAAGCTGCTTGAAAATGGAATATCAATTTTTGGTGATCCTCAAACAGCAGCATTGTCACCTGATATAAAAGAAGCTTCAGAGCAAGACTGGAGTGCGGAATATCTGGATTTACGACTTGCAGTTAAAACAGTAAATAGTATTGATGAAGCAATTGAGCATATAAACAGATACGGATCTCATCATACAGATGCAATTATCACTGAATCAAAAGATGAAATTGACAGATTCACAAAGCAGACAGACTCCTCCTCAGTAATGATAAATGCAAGTACACGATTCTCTGATGGCGGAGAATATGGAATGGGATGTGAAATAGGTATTTCAACCGACAAATTACACGCCCGCGGACCTATGGGAATAGCAGATCTCACAACATATAAATGGGTAGTTGAAGGAAACGGACATATCAGATCCTGACACAATATTTTAAAAATGAAAGGTAATTTATATGAAACTTCTGGATGCTGTAAAATTTGATGACAAAGGCCTGGTCACAGCAATTGCTCAGGATGCAAAAACAAATGAAATATTGATGCTTGCATATATGAACAAAGACACACTTGCTGAAACCCTTGAAAAAGGTGTGATGGTGTATTACAGCAGATCCCGTCAGAAAAGATGGCTCAAAGGTGAAACTTCGGGTCATACCCAGAAAGTACGGGAAGTACTCATAGACTGTGATGGTGATGCTCTTCTTTTTAAAATCGATCAGACCGGAGCTGCTTGCCACGAAAACTATTTCTCCTGTTTTTTTCGTAAAAAAGATAACGACAATTGGAAAATTTTTAAAACTAAAATTTCTGAATAAGGATAATTTTTGGAAGAATCCGTTTTCTCACCCAGAGTAGAGATCCAGATTGAAAATCTGTTATTCAATCTGGACCAAATTCGTAATCTGGCTGGACTTAAAGCAGGTATAATTGCTGTAATAAAAGACAATGCTTACGGATGTGGCAGCATCGTAATCGCAAAAGCACTCGAACAAAAACGTGGAATCAATTTTTTTGCTGTAGCCCGTCCAGAAGAGGCATTTAAATTACGCAATGAAGGAATTAAAGGTGAAATTCTGGTTCTTGGCAGAGCCACACTGCAACAACTTAAAGAAGGATACCGGAAAAATCTTATATTTACGCTAAATGGTCCGGCTGATCTAAAAACATGGAGCTCTCTAAATCATCCGGTAAAGTTTCATTGTAATGTCGATACAGGCATGAGCCGCCTGGGATTATTGCCGTCTCAATCAAATGCTCTTATTGAGCATCTTGAAAAACACCCCAACCTTCTTCTAAACGGGGTTTTTACACACATGGCATGTGCAGATCAACCTGGAACAGAAACCATTTCGAATCAATTAGCTGTTTTTCAAAATTTCGTTTCCGCTCTCAAATCTGCAGGCATTACTCCTGAACATATACATTTCAGCAACAGTGCAACCACCATGAAATATACAAGTGATATTTGTACCATGGTACGCCCGGGGATTGCACTCTACGGATGTAATCCGGATCCGAATCAAAAAATTCCTGTTGAACTCAAACCTGTTCTATCTCTTAAAAGTTCAATTATCGAATTACGGCAATTACCACCAGATTCACCAGTAAGTTATGGTGGAAACTATGTAACTACCTCCAATACATGGATAGCAACAATTGCAGGCGGTTATGGACAGGGCATCCCAAGAGCATTAAGTAATAAGGGATATGTGCTTATAGGAGGAAAACGGTTTAAAATTGCTGGAAATGTAACAATGGATTATATCATGGTAGATGTTGGTTCTGCTCCAGAGGCAAAAACCGGTGATGAAGTTGTTTTAATTGGTGAACAAGGTAACGAATCAATTACTCCGGATGAAATCGCAAAACTTAGTGGAACCATAGGATATGAAATACTTTGTAATATTGGAACTGCTATAGACAGGTTTTACCTTTTGAATGACTCGATCGTATTACATGAACACGGCACTATCTTTTAAACCTGAAATAGCAGTATTAAAAGGTATATACTCCAGACACTTCAGTTCTAATATGGCAAAAACTGCTGTTTTTGGCTAATAACCACTTTGGTTAGTCAGATCAATTTGAAATATGGAAATGTTAAGAAAAGTAAAAACAAATGGAATAATCTGGCGGATTTCAAAAAATCAAATATCAGTTTTGATTGATCCGGATTGTTTATCCAAAAAAGAGTGTCATGGCGGTTGCTCGGCGTGTTCCAGCCAGCCACAAAAAAAACTGACTCTAAAAACAAAAAATCAGCAGAATCTGGTTGAAGGGCAGAGGGTTACAATAAAAAGACATATGCCGGATGAAGCAGTTGTTGCTTTTATTGTTTTTGGTATTCCGATTCTATTTTCAATAATCACCCTCTGTATGTGGTATTCAATTTCACCGCAACAAGCAGAATCACCAATAGCTTTTATTTCGGCCGCTGCTGCATTGATAGCAGGATTCGGTGTAGTTGGCTTTATTGATGCAATGTTCAGAAACCTTTATCCTCCTGTTATTACTTCACTGCAGGAAAATTGAGTATGAGTGAATGGCTTGATTTTCATGAACTTGTTGAAAAAGCGCAGGAACTTATTGAATATGGCCTTATTGAAGAAGCCGGCCAGATTTTAATCGATTACTCTGCTGTATACGAAAACAGGTGGGAACTGCATTTTCTGCTTTCACGTATATGCTCCGAACAAAACAAGCACCAGGAAACCATACTGCATCTGGAAAAAGCACTAATACGCGACAAAAACAATCTTGAATGTCTGTTAGGCATGTTTTACGCATATTCGATGATTAATGATTTTAAAACTGCCGAAAAATTTCTTCATCTTGCTATTGATCACCATCCGGATAACGAAACAGTCCATTCAACACTTGTATGGTATCATACCGAAATAAATCAGCTTGAAAAAGCGATCTCCTGTTTTCAACAGTATAAAAAAACAGATTCGACGAATCCGGATCTGTTTCGTAATGGAGGAATAGCTTATCAAAGAAACGACAATTACGATAACGCAGAACTCTGTTTTAATAGAGCACTGGAACTCGACCCGGACAATGATGAACTAAGAGATTTACTTGCAGACCATTACATTCTGGTTCAAGAACATTTAAAGGCAATATCCCTTTACCAGGATGCACTTAAAAAGTCTCCCAGAAATATCCGTTTATTGTCAAAGCTTGCTTTCTGTTATTCACAATCGGATCAGGTGCAGCAGGCTTCATCAATTGTAAAAGAAATAATACGACTTTACCCCAATACACCAGCCGGATATCTGGATCTGGCATTTATATGTATCAACAGCAACAAATTTGATGATGCTATTATGTATGCAAATAAAGCTATGGACATTTCACCAATTAATAGTGAAGCGTACAGAATAACAGGTATTGCATATTCAGAAAAAAATGAATTTACCAATGCTGAGAATGCTTTCCAGACTGCAATATCATATGATGAAAAAAATACAGATATAATAAGGGATTATTACCATCATCTGAAAAGTACCGGCCAATTTGCAAAAATGGAAGAACTGGTTCATACGGCAATCAAACTTGACACTCCATATTGCATAGAAGATTATCTTTTTCTGGCAGAGTTTTATCTGGAGCGAAATCAACATCAGAAGGCTTTTCACTATCTGAAAACTGCATATAAAAGCATGCCGGGAGAAAAAGATTTTTTACCCCCTATTATTGATATTCTTCTGGAACGCGGTCACATGGGCTATTCTGTGTTGTTTTTAATGAAATATATTGAAAAAAAGGGTTGGAATGATGTTATGTACGATTTCGCCAGGCATAGACGTTTAAGGGGAAAAATGTCTCAGGAGGGGATACGTTTTCTAAGATTCACTGCTACAAAGGATAACGAGTATCATAAATATATCTTCTCTGAATACCTGAAAAAAGTAATCCTCATGTCTTCCATACCCCTTGTACCTGCACTTATATTGCCAGTATCAATACTGTTTGGAATAAAAGTAACTTTTGTTGTTTCTCTTGTTTTTTTTTCGGTTCCTGGATTGGTTTTCGGGTTCCGGTATATTTCAAAAAAAAAAACACACACCAGCAATACAATAATAAATTGAGAGGCGTATTTTCGTGAACAAACCACCTCTTGTTCTTCATATATGCTGTGCACCGGATGAAGCATGGGTTGTTAATACACTGGAAAAGCAGTACAATCTATACTGCTTTTTCTGTAATCCAAACATTTCACCGCGAAAAGAGTATCAAATTCGTCTTCAGGAAGCACAAACAGTAGCAAATCGGTTCAATGTACCGTTTTTCTCTGATCCATATCAACCTGATTCCTGGGAAAAAGCAATTGAAGGTTTTCAAAACACACCAGAAGGTGGAGAAAGATGCAAAAGATGTTTTCTTTTGCGTTTAGGAAGAACTGCTGAATTCTGCAGAAAGATGAATCTGCCATCATTTACAACTGTAATGAGTATCAGCCCGCACAAAAAAGTCTCGGTGCTTAATGAAACAGGTAAAACAGCAGCTTCGAATTATGATGTAACTTATCAATGCTTTGATTTTAAAAAAAAGAACGGATTTCAGCAAAGTATCATTTTAAGCAAAAAACTCGGCCTTTATCGTCAGGATTATTGCGGATGCAGACTAAGTATGGCAGAAAGAGATCTGCGAAAAAAAAGACAACGCGAGAACCTGTTGAAAAAATCAGATCATGGTTAAAACATTTTGCCCTGAAATCAGCTCCAGTTTGTCTGGCGTTTCCGACTGTTTCCATCAAAAACCATAATGGTTCCAAAGACCGATAACTCCTAACCAAACAGCAGATAACTAAGGTTTAGAGTTATATCTTGCTGATTATTGCGGTTAAATGTATTTTTGTTTTTAAAATTTTTCGGGCAGTAGCGCAGTCTGGTAGCGCACCTGAATGGGGTTCAGGTGGTCGGAGGTTCGAATCCTCTCTGCCCGATTCTTCTCATCCCAAAATACAGCTGTTCCCATTAACTATTTTTTATAACAATCATTAATACGTAACGATATTGTCGTTTTCTGCTCAATTATTGCATAATATATTTCGTAATATAGACAAAATGTTATGTCGCCTTTAAATTACACCTGAAAAAATATGAAATTCAAACTTAGATCCAAGTATAAACCGGCAGGAGACCAGCCACAGGCTATCGAACAACTTGTTGAAGGTGTCAATTCTGATATAAATCACCAGGTTTTACTTGGTGTTACCGGTTCGGGTAAGACATTTACCATGGCTAATGTTATAGAACAGGTACAACTGCCGACTCTTATAATTTCACATAATAAAACTCTTGCTGCCCAACTGTTCGGGGAATTCAGGGAGTATTTTCCGGATAACGCTGTCGAATATTTTGTAAGCTTTTATGACTACTATCAGCCTGAAGCCTACATACCTTCTACAGATACATTTATTCAAAAGTCCTCAATGATTAACGATGATATTGACCGGCTACGCCTGAAAGCAACCAGTTCCCTCTTATCACGCAAAGATGTAATCATTGTTGCAAGTGTTTCCTGTATTTATGGGATTGGATCTCCCAAAGCCTATCTTGCATCCAGTTTTACTTTAAAAAACGGAGACATGATCGATCGCCGCGCACTTCTGTTAAGATTTACAGAAATGCAATATACACGAAATGACATCTCACTGCAGAGAAGTACATTCAGGGTAAAAGGTGATGTGATAGAATTACAACCAGCTTACGAGGAAACTGCTCTGCGCATCGAAACATTTGGTGACCAGATAGAAGCTATACGGAAAATAAATCCCCTTACAGGAAAAGTGATTGGTGAACTTGATAAAATAACAATATTTCCCGCAAAACACTACATGACTACCGACGTTACAATGGATGAAGCAATAGAGCAGATTAACCAGGAATTACAGTATCAATTGGAATCGTTCAGAAATAAGAACAAGCTAGTTGAAGCACAAAGGCTGGAACAAAGAACAAATTATGATATAGAAATGTTACGTGAGGTGGGTTATGTTAATGGTATAGAAAACTACTCCAGGATACTCGACGGAAGGATGCCGGGGACAAGACCTTATACTCTTATTGATTTTTTTGAAAAACCTTATCTGCTTATTATTGACGAGTCACACGCCTCTATTCCACAGATCAGGGGTATGTTTAACGGGGATAGAGCCAGAAAACGAACCCTTGTTGACCATGGTTTCAGACTCCCCTGCGCTCTTGATAACAGACCGTTAAAGTTTAATGAATTTGAAAAGCTCATGAGCAATGTTATTTATGTTTCGGCAACTCCGGGTGATTATGAATTACAAAAAAGCGACGGACTGATAATAGAACAGGTAATACGTCCAACTTATCTTGTTGACCCTCCTATCGAAATACGTCCTGCCATAAACCAGGTAGATGATCTTATCGATCAGTTACGAAAAACTGTCGAACATAATGAACGTGCTTTAATTACTACATTAACCAAAAAAATGGCTGAAGACCTTACTGAATACCTCGAATCACTTGATTTCAGAGTCCGGTATCTGCACTCCGAAATTGATACACTGGAACGTTCCGACATTCTGCGTGACTTACGACTTGGGAAATTTGACATACTTATTGGAATCAATCTGCTTAGAGAAGGACTTGACCTGCCTGAAGTTGCACTGGTTGCGATTCTTGATGCAGACAAAGAGGGTTTCCTGCGTTCTGTAAGATCGATTGTACAGATTGCAGGAAGAGCAGCAAGAAATATCAATGGACAGATTATACTCTATGCTGATATAATTACAGATTCGATTCGAAAAGCGATTGATGAGAGCTCAAGAAGACGTAACAAGCAGCTTGAGTACAATAAACAACATGGAATCATTCCACAAAGTGTTAAAAGGTCTATTGATGAACAGATAATTTACAGGAATGTGGAATCGGAGCCGGTTCTGGCTGCTGCAGAACCGCGAACTGCTTATGGCGGCTCAAGAAAAACTGGAAGAAAAAATTCCAGTAAATCAAACGTCAAAGACCTGGAAAAGGAAATGCTTGAAGCTGCAAAGAATCTTGAATTCGAAAAAGCTGCCCGATTACGGGATGAAATTTCAAAACTGCGAGGAAGAAATTGAATCTGAATATGGCAAAAGACAGTCTGAAATCAGATAATCCTGAAATCGTGATTTCTGCCCTTCATACGTTAACTAAAAAGGGAAATCTTGCTATTCTTCCCGACATGATTGCACTGGTAAAAAGCTCCAAAAACTCAATAAAAAAAGCTGCCACCGAATGCTCTTGTCAGCTTATTAAAGAGAATCTGCTGACTCACTTTAATGAACTGGAGTCCCGGATACGTGAAAAACTTGGAATTTTATTACAATCTCTGGACCCTGCTATTGTTGATGGTATAGGAAAAGATCTTTACTGTAACAATGAAAACAGGCGTCTTCGGGCTGTGCAGATACTTGGTTTACTCAAGAAAAATCCAAGGATAAAAGATGTCATGGCGAAACTTGTTCAGGATAAAGATGTCAAGATCAAGGCAACTGCTGTAAACCTGCTTGGAAAAATCATCGGACCCAATGACCATGAATTGCTCCTTTCTTTACTGAATGATGATGACAAACGAGTTCGTGCAAACACCATTGAGGCATTGGAATTTCTTGGAAACAAACGGCTTGTTGCTATTCTTCTGCGTTTTCGAAAAGATCTTAACAATCGCATAAGGGGTAATGTTCTTAAAGCACTTTATAATCTTGGGTATAAAGAAATTGAACCGGATTTAATAGAAATGTTAAAAACCAACAATAACTTTATGAAAGCATCAGCATTATGGGTAATTTCTCAAACCGGAGCCTCTACCCGTTCGCTTGAAGATGCTGCAGGTGAGTGCCTTTTGTCTGAAAATGAAATGGTCGTGAATAATGCCAAAAAAGCCTTAAAAACTATTTCAACACCCAGAGCACAGGGATACCTTAATTATCTGCAAAACATGAATCCTGTTTTAACTGAAAATACTCAATAAAATTAAAATTAATGGGTTTCAACCACCTCCGAAAGAGATACATTGGTTTTGAACCCGGTTTGGTACCTCCAGCCTGACTAATGGTCTAGTGTGAACAGTTTTCTGACTCAATTTAAACAGGGTTAATTATATGAAATTCAATTAAATATTTTTTCCTGTGATTAAAGAAATTTTTAAAAATACCGATAACTATAACATGAATACGGGGAAACAATTCCAGGGAAGGAAATCTCTTCCAGGGATGGAAGGACCCCTCCTTAAAAAGAAAGGCAGGTAAGCCATGGATATCAAAGGATTATCAGGTGCTTACGGGGCCGAACCTTATAAACCATCTGTTGTTAACAACAAAAAGGCAGCCCCGGAAAAATCGGTGGTTACTCAAAAAGAACAACTTGAACTCTCCAGTACTTCACAATCTCTTCAGAAAATACGGGAGACTCTTAATGAATTACCGGAAATCAGGATTCCTAAAGTCGAAGAAATAAAAACCAAAATCAGATACAACGGCTATCCATTGGAATCCAATATCTACAAAGCACTGAAAAAACTGGTTGAGAATGAAATTCTAAACCAGTTTTAACCTCTTTACTCTCTTTCATGGATAATTTTTTTATCATCCATGAATTTTGCTTGCTTTTTTTGCATTCCTAACCCATATTTAAAAACTGTTTTTAGCCCGGGTGGCGGAATAGGTAGACGCTACGGACTTAAAATCCGTTGTCCTTTTTGGACGTGCCAGTTCGATTCTGGCCTCGGGCACATTGAAAAATAAGACGGCTTCCCAAAAACTTTCATCTTATGTTTACATTTCCACTCTACCTTTTTTTGTTTTTTCGGTTTTGTAACAACAAAATTGCGCTATAATTGCCACACAACTACAGAATAAAATTCATAAATATGATAGTTTTATAGTTTTTTTTCTTATTTCTGGTTTTTAATATCTATCACCCTCCCTTCATGGCCACACAGATAACAACACCTCCAGGCTGTCATCTGTTTTGTGACTCCTGAACCGGCATTTTTATTGCAGTTCATCTGTTTCTACATAACCCAAGCTTTAACCCTTTAATTTAACTGGAGGTTTCACATCATGATAAACTTTTTAGTACTCCTTATTCTGTCTGTTGTTCATTTTTCACTTTATGGCCAGAATTTTCAGTCAAAAATTCTCTTTAAAGCTACTACGTATAACTTGTACAGCATTTCCCAATCTTCCAATTCTTCAGTCTGGGCAATTGGAACTCCCCACTGGGACCAAAACAGTCTCAGTTATCAAAGCACAGTTCTTTTTTCAAATGATCTGGGTACAACCTGGGAAGAAAAAGATGTTGTATCGGGAAAATTTACATCAGTATTTTTCTCCATTAATAAACATGGCTGGATCTGTGGAGAAAAGGGTCTGATTCTAAAAACTACTGACAATGGTAACAACTGGAGCAGCACCATTCTTGATGAGAATTTTGACATCCAGAATATCTTTTTTACAAACACAACCACTGGATATGCTGTAGGACACAATTCCCAAACTGCCCGTGTATGGAAAACCGAAGATGGCGGGGTAAACTGGCAGACTCAACTACTTCCTTTGCAGTTGACACAACTCAATTCAGTAAAATTCGCAGATTCACAAAAAGGCTGGATTTGCGGTTCATACAGTTTAAGCGGTAATAATTATGGTATCATTTTATGTACAAAAGATGGCGGAGTAAACTGGGATGTTCAATTCAACGAGCCTGAGGAGTTGACTTTTACTACCCTGTTCTTTGCAGATCCGGAATATGGCTGGGCAGCAGGTTTCAATACAGCCAATTCAAGCGGCTCAACTATATTTAAAACTTCAGATGGCGGAAATTCCTGGACTCCACTTGCAACGGAACACAAAATCTACTCGCTCCACTTCATCGACAGACTCAGAGGTTTGGCAGGAGGTATTCCGGCCAATTCTGCAAACGGCCCCAAACTGCTCAGAACAATAGATGGTGGGCAGAGTTGGGATGAACTGACAGTAAAACCCCATACAGGTGAAATAATTTACGGTTTATGGGCCGACCAGAATCATTTTATCGCAGTCGGAAACAGAAGTTTTGTGTGCACAGGCTCTCAACCATGGGGCAATATAAACATAGAACCCAGACATATCCAAAACCGTTTCAGCTTTAACAGCATCTTTTTTAAAGATAATAACACAGGCTGGGTTGCTGGAACCAAACCATGGTTTGATCATGGTAATCAGATTATAATGAGAACCGAAGATGGCGGGAAAAACTGGAGTACCGTTTATGAACGGGATACTATCTGTGATGTTTATGCGCGATTGTTCAGCAGAGTCCGTGATATTGCAGTTTTTGATGACAATAGCGGTATAGCTGTTGGCGATATCAAATCACACCCCTGTGACCCACTGAGTGCAACAGTACTTACAACCGTTGATGGTGGAAGGAACTGGCAGATAATGCAAAACATGCGCGACAGCATATATGCGTTTCATGCCATGGATAAAAACAATATCTGGCTAATACCTCAAATCAACAATGGTTTACTGCATCTATGGAATGGAAATCCTGGCAGTTTACAAAAAAAGGAATATGGCCTGCAGGTCAATTTTTCCGGACAGGGTGACGTTTTCTTTCTTGATGCGATGCGGGGATGGATTGCAGGGGGTAAAGGCACCGTTGCAGCAACTAATGATGGAGGTGCAAGCTGGCAAATGGCAAACAATGGTGTCAGTTCCAGCAGTACATGCCAAACCATATGGTTTACAGAAGAATTGAAGGGATGGATCGGAGGCAGTGATCTGTATCAAACTTCCGATGGTGGCAAAACCTGGGTAAAACGGGATGATGTTCAGTTTAATCCGAATGAAATATTTGACATTAAATTTACAGACATTAATAATGGATGGCTTGCCGGGGACAAGGGTATCATTATGAGAACCTGCAATGGCGGACAAACATGGATTGAAGAAAAAGGCAGAAAAAATTTCCAGAGAATCAGGGCGATACATTTCATTGATGATTCAACAGGCTGGGGATGCGGTGATGACGGAACGATTGTCTCAATCAGAGGTACCACATCAAATTCAATCGTAAATAAATTTAAACACAAGGTTCCTGCATTTGCAATAAAATCACTCAAACATGGTATTCATGTCTCATTTGATTCGCCCAAAAAGGATATCGCCTTTTTGGAGCTGATAGATCTGCATGGAAGAAGACTTACAAGAATCATAAAAAGTGTTTCTCCCGGGAAAAACATCATTTCCATTCCAACACAAAAAAAAGGGCCCGGAGTATATATTGTTAAATACGTCTGTTCCGATTATTCTCTTGCAAACAAAATTACAATACAATGAACCTGGATCAACAGATATGAATTTCAGCAGATTTAACAGCCACGGCTAACAGCCGTGGCCTGGCCGGACAAAACCTGTAAAGAAATACAATATTTACCAGTGCAATCTGGAATTGTCGTTGCATCAAAGCTGCAGAGTGTTTGTCCCCTGCTCCGGAAAATGAATTATCAGGGAGATCTTTTACAGTTGATCTGTTTATCAGGCCTGTTTTTCAGATAATAATAATCGGAATATTCTAAATCCCCCAGAATTTTCTGCATATATTGAACATCTCTTCGATGCGCATGTCGTAAGTGTGATTGGCCAAAACATTTTTCTGAGCTCTTTTTGCGATTTCCCTGCTTTCATCCTCATGTATGAGATAGTAATCAATAAGTTCGGTACACTGTTTGAGAGAATTAAATTGAACAATTTCCCGGTCTGGACCTTCAGTCTGGAAAAAACTTTTGTTACAACTTCGACTATCTGTCAAAAGAAATGCTCCACTTGCAGCACAGTCAAATATACGCTGGGTAAAAGCTGTACGGATCTGAATCCTGTTTACGTTGAGATTTATTCTTGTAGAGCGGTAATATTTACACAGATTTGTGTAATAACATGCATCTGTTGATACCTGTGAGGGATCAATGAAAAGCTGCCAGTATGAATCGCCAAAACACATGAACCGGTTTTTGTATTTTTTTGCAATGGCACTGATAAAATCACGTCTGTAAAAATATCCGATCAACCATTCAACCATAAATAAAAGTGCACGATCATTCAAGGAAGTTTTACCTCTCCACAGGTGATCATTCTCAAGAAGATACTTGTTTATATTAAGAGATGAATTTTGAAAATAGGCTCTCCTGAGTCTGGATTGTAAAGACACAAGTTTTTCCAGCTCCCTGCCGCGTGATTCATCAATAATCGAATTAATAAACTGACAACTCGAATTTCCAACAAATGCAATATCCCGTTTAAACTCTACTTCACCATTGTTGTTGAAATATACCGGATCTGTTGCCAGTGGAAGAAAAAAAGCATTCATTCCTTTT
>DATGNN010000135.1:0-20564 GCA_035306725.1 Chitinispirillaceae bacterium
AGGTGGTGTTCAATCGCAATCTATTACAGTGGATCGGCAGTTAAAACGGTACTGCGTCCCCAGGATTGCTTTTGTTAATAAATGTGACCGTTCCGGAGCCAATCCCTATCGTGTAAAAGACCAGCTCCGCGAAAAACTTGGCCACAATGCAATCATGGTTCAGATTCCCATAGGTCTTGAAGAGAAGCTTGAGGGAGTTGTAGATCTTGTTACAATGAAAGCTTATTACTTTGAAGGTCCAAGCGGTGATGAACTTGTGGTTCGTGAAATACCTTCTGAACTTCTTGAAGAAGCTCAGAATAAACGTGAAGAGCTGCTTGATGCTGTTTCCATGTATTCAGATGAACTGGCAGAAGCATACCTGGAAGGTAAAGAGACTGAAGAGCAGATTCGGTGCGCAATTCGTGCGGGAACACTTTCTCTGGAACTTACACCTGTTTTTATGGGATCAGCATATAAAAACAAGGGAATACAGCCTCTACTTGATGGTGTATTGAATTACCTCCCGAATCCTTCAGAAATCAAATACCATGCTCTTGATACAAGTAAAAACGAGGAAAAGGTTCCGATTGTGCCAGATGATTCCAGGCCTGCCATTGCTCTGGCTTTTAAACTTGAAGATGGACAGTACGGGCAGCTTACATATATAAGGATTTATCAGGGAATGATAAAAAAGGGATCTGAGCTTTTTAATACAAGGACAGGCAAGAAGTTCAAGGCCGGGCGCCTTATACGTATGCATTCAGATTCGATGGAAGACATTTCTGAAGCCCGATGCGGTGATATTATAGCGCTGTTTGGTGTCGACTGTGCATCAGGTGATACATTTACAGAAAACAATATGCCTTATACCATGAGTACCATGTTTGTCCCGGAACCGGTCATTTCACTGGCTATTCACCCAAAAGACAAAAAATCTGCGGATAATCTTTCGAAAGCTTTGAACAGGTTCACTAAAGAGGATCCTACATTCAAAACATATGTAGATCAGGAGTCTAATGAAACCATTATACGTGGAATGGGAGAACTTCACCTTGATGTTTACATTGAGCGGATGCGCCGCGAATACAAGGTAGAGCTGGAAACAGGAAAGCCGCAGGTTGCATATAGAGAAACTGTTACTCAGACTGCAAATTTTGATTATTCGCACAAAAAACAGACTGGTGGAGCCGGTCAGTATGGCCGGGTTGCAGGTATCCTTGAACCGAATCCGGAAAATGAATACGATTTTGTTGACAATATTAAAGGTGGTGTAATTCCCAATGAATATATACCATCATGCGACAAGGGATTCAGGGCATGCCTTAACAAAGGCAAGATAATAGGTTTTCCGATTGTTAATGTTAAACTGACAATCAATGACGGAAATTATCATCCTGTGGATTCATCTGACATTGCATTTCAACAGGCTGCGATTGGCGCATTCTGGCAGGCATATGAAAAAGCCAGACCGCAAATACTTGAACCTGTAATGAAAGTTTCCATTGAAGGGCCATCTGAATTTCAGGGAAATATTCTTGGTAGCATTAACCAGCGCCGTGGTATTATAATAAGTACTAATGAAGAGAGTAATTTTACCAGAATCGAAGCAGAGGTGCCACTTAGTGAAATGTTTGGATATTCAACGGTGCTTCGCTCTCTGACTCAGGGTAAGGCAGAGTTTACTATGGAATTTCTTAAATATGGAAAAGTTCCAAATTCAATTGCACTGCAGCTCAAAAAAGAGTTCGAAGAGAAAAAGAAAGCCGATTCTAAAAAATAAAGGAGTCTCTCAATGATTAAAAAAGAGCTTATAACCAGAAGCCCGTTGAGGATTCTGGAAAAATCAACACAAGGCGGAGTTGGTAATGGCAATATTGGTGTGATTACTGCCAGAAAGGGTGTCGGGAAAACTGCATGCCTGGTTCATATTGCTACAGATAAACTATTCCAGGCAAAACATGTTATTCATGTTTCTTTTGCGGATGATACGACTCATATAGTTTCCTGGTATGAGGATATCTTTCAGGAAATAGCGCGCAGATATAAACTCGACAACGCGATGGATATTCATGATGAAATAACAAAAAACCGGGTTATAATGAATTTTAAGCAGGATAATGTTACTACTGAACAGGTTCTCAAAAGTATCAATTCGATGATTCGCGATGCACGTTTTTCGGCCGATCTTATAATGATCGACGGATATGATTTTAGTAAAATCACTAAGGAAGAACTCGGCTGTTTTAAAAAATTTGCCCGGGAACTGCAGGTTGAAATCTGGTTCAGTACCACACTGCCAAGAGAAAAACAGTTTTTTGATGATAACGGGTTTCCTGTCATTCTGAAAGATTTTATTGATCATATCTCAATTTTGATTCACCTTGAAGCAAAAGAGGATTATGTTCAACTGAAACTGATTAAGGATCACGATCAGTTACCATCCAAAACTCTTCATTTAAAACTCGATCCACAGATTTTACTTATTGCAGAAAAAAAACAGTAAGGCAGATCAAATCTGCCTTTTTCTTTTTATATTCAAAATCAGCTTCCAGCCCCCCCCTATTTTCTAATCTCAAATAATAATCAAATACCTGTTGCAGAATCCATTATTCTTTTATATGATTAATTTTGAATAATCTAATTATCAAAATGCCGGAAATATAGCTATGCTCTTATTTTTTAAATTGATTATTATATTTTTTCTCTTTTCTTTCTTTAATCCGGCTTACCCCAAAAGCACCAAAACACTTATGCCAAGAGAACCTTTTAAATTCAACCTTGCGAAAATTTCTTTATACTTTCCTGATAAGTCGCAAATGCCTGAATATGTAAGAATCAGTTTCGATAACGATAAAGATTATGTAATTATCACACCAACAGATGATTCGTATGTTAAAAATACCAGAAAAGGAACAGAAAGAACCACATACAGAGAATCTTTCGACAAAGCTTATTATATGTCGGATTTTGAGGCTAAACAGATAAATCTGGTATGCAAAACCTTTGTTTCAACTCTAAAGGAGTTTGAAAATAACATAAGAAATGAAAAATGGGAGCGATGTCTCTATCTGGATTCATTTTTTCCAAGATTTCTGAGAGGTTTTTATTTCCTTGTCTGTGCTGCGAAAAATTCACTGGATGTTCTTTCAAAAGAATGCCTGGTACCAGAAAAAGCTTTTGATGTATCCTTAAAATCTCCAAAAAGTGATATAAGGATTAATCACTGGCGAAAAACCGATGATTACTGTGTCAAACTGAGAATTATTACCAATGAACTTATTTATCAAATTGAACAGTGGCAAAAAAATGAACTCACTAAAAAGAACAGAAATCCTGAAGTATCTTATTTATCCAAACTTGATGAAACTTTAAAGATGTTTATCAACATTTATTTTATCAGATCTGCTCCTGTTTCCGATCGAAATAACATAAAACGACGTTAATCGTTCATTTTTCACTTCAATACTTTCGTTTTTTTACTGACCTGTTCAGTTAATTTCAGATTAACTCCCATACAAACCTTTTTACTCACAGACTCGTCTTTTATAAACAGACATGAACAGAACAGCAATATTGAATATTTTGTACCTTTTGTGGTATGAGATATTATTTTCAGGCCCTGCGTACAGATAGAAACTTTTTGCTGATACAACAAATTACCTCTGGTGTTAGGATTTATCAGATTCCACAAGATGCGCATCAGACAGATATAACCTGCTTTGTATCCATGATTCTGGTTTTGCGCAATATTGCTTTCCAACACAATCTTTAATTAATCTTCTTTATTTTAGTAATAATTTATGACAATAGTTAAACAATATGTTATTTTCAGAATTTGGCATATAACATTTGTTGCTGTTTCAGCTTAATTCTTTTTTCTTGACAAAGTCTTTCGGTATGATACCAAAACTGGGTGATATACTTAAGCGCATTTATGATACAGATGATCCAACACTTGACAATGCAGCACGTGACAGTAATGCAAAAGGTGTAAGGATCGGTGAAATTCTCACTGTCAATTATGGCATTCCGGAAAAGGTTATATACAAAGCTCTGGCGTCTCAGTTTGCCATGGAGTTTTTTCCTTCTCTTGAAAGCGTTGTAAGTATAGATATCATGAGAGAGTTTTCATCCGAATTTTTCAAAGAAAATCTGTGCCTTCCTCTTATAAGCGATCCAGATACACTTCGTCTGGCAGTCTGTGATCCCTTCGACCTGGATATTTTAATGCAGATTCAATTGACAATAGACCGCAAGATCGAGATCGTACTCACTACTCCGTCTGAAATAGAACTCATGCAAAGCAATCTCTTCAAGGGTGATACGATGTTCAAACAATTCGCGGGAAAAATCACACGCGAATATGAACGTCAATTGCAGATTGATGATTCACTTTCGGAAGATGAGATCCGTGAGCGTACAGAAGCTGAGCCGGTAGTTAAAATGGTATCATTGATTTTTAATGAAGCAATAAAATTGGGCGCATCAGATATTCATGTAGAACCGTCTGAACATATCGCCGTAGTGAGATTTCGTATTGATGGTATGCTGAAACAGTATACGGAAGTAACAAAATGGATGTTTTCTCCCCTGACTTCCAGGATCAAGATACTTGCAGATCTGGACATAGCAGAAAAAAGGATTCCGCAGGACGGACGTATCAGGCACACTATTAACGGGCAGTTGTTTGATTTTCGCGTATCAACTCTTCCAACTCACTTCGGAGAAAAAACTGTTATTCGCGTACTTAAACATGATATTAAGCTTCTGGATATAGCTAATCTTGGATACGCACCATCCGAACAGAAAATCATGACAGAACTTATTAATAAACCCCAGGGAATGATTTTTGTTACAGGTCCAACGGGAAGCGGAAAAAGTTCAACTCTTTTTGCATGTTTGAATAAAATCAGACATAAGGCGATCAATATTACGACAATCGAAAATCCTATTGAATACAAACTTGAAGGGATTAACCAGGTCCAGATAAATGAAAAAGCGGGTGTTACGTTTGCAGCTGCTTTGCGTTCAATTCTCCGGCAGGATCCGGATGTAATTCTGGTTGGTGAAATACGTGATAACGAGACCGCCCAGATTGCAGTACAGGCCTCACAGACAGGGCATCTTGTACTATCGACTCTTCATACAAACGATGCAGTCTCGGCAATCACGAGATTACGGGATCTGGGTATTCCCGGTTTTCTAATATCTTCATCTCTTTTAGGTATTGTTGCCCAACGTCTGGTCAGGGTACTTTGTCCGCATTGTAAAAAAGAATCGGAGATTTCTGAGGATGTACAAATAAAGTGGAAATCTCTTCTTGGAGCATATTCTCTTCCTAAAGCTTACAGCGCCCCGGGATGTGATAAATGCAACTATACGGGATATAAAGGAAGAATTGGCATTTTTGAAATTGTTACAGTCAACGAGAATCTACGCAGTTTAATTGCTGATAATATACCGGAGTCAGTTATTCGGAAAACCTTGCGGGAAACCGGTTTTAAAACACTGATTCAGGATGGAATAATGAAAATAGAACAGGGTATGACAACACCAGAGGAGCTTTTACGTGTTGTGCTTGTTGAGGATATCATACCTGCACCTTAAATAGGTTATGGGTGCAGTTTCATAATTCCTGCTGTCTTAATAAATTGAGGTATTAAATGCAAATAAGAAGTTTTTGTTTTCTTTTATTACTGACACTTTTCACATTTTATTTAACCGCTCAGGAAAATGAGACTGTTCAGAATGAACAGACGCTTTCAATCGATGTCAAGGATACGGATATAAGGGACGTTATTCGTATGATTTCGAGGGGTTACAATATAAACATACTCCTTGATCAGGATGTATCCGGCAAAGTCACTCTTCATCTGGCAGATGTTCCGATAATGGAAGGACTGCGCAGTATTGCCGAATCAAATGGTCTGGAGGTAATAAAAGAAGGCAGCGTTTACAAAATACAGAAGGCCAGAGATGAGCAGAAATCAATGATACGATTTTCTGATGGTAAACTGACTGTTGATATTCAGAATGTTGATGTAAAAGATTTTCTTAAAGAACTGTCATCCAAAACGGCTGTCAGTATAGTACCTGATACAAAAGTTGAGGGGAAAATAACAGGTAAATTGTATCAGGTAAATCTCTATGAAGGTTTGAGGGTGCTTCTTGAAAGCAACGGGTTTAAAGTTATAAGACGAAACAATATTTACCAGGTTCTCTCCGGCACTGAATCTCTGTCGTCTTCATCACCTGCCCCACGATTCTCCGGTGGATCTTCACAGGGTCGTTTTTTTGTTGATTACAACAACGGAATGGTTTCTTTAGATGTATCCAGCGGGGACCTTGAAGATGTAATAAAGGCAATAGCCGAAAGAAGTGATATAGAAATTATCACTTACGGAAGCATTAAAAGTGAAGTAAATGCCAAACTGAATAATGCTCCATTAACAGAGGCACTGGCACTTTTACTTGGAGGTACCCGATTTACCTTTGTACAAAAAAACAATGTGATTCTCATAGGTGACAGAAATACTGCAACTCCTTCAGGACAGGCGCTTTCCAAATCGGAACTCATTCATCTGCGTCATATTAAAGCAGACAACATCCCCTCAATTCTTCCAAAAGATATCCCTGCCAGCAATGTTCGTGTAATAAAGGAACAGAACGCGCTTCTTATATCCGGAACATCCGAGGATATTGTTGCTGCACAGGAGTTTCTCAACACAATTGATATTCCTACTCCACAGGTTCGAATTGACGCTGTTGTGGTTGAGTTTAAAAACAATATTGATAAGGAATTCGGGGTAAGGGCAGGAAGAGATAACCGGCTTATAGACAGTTCGTATAACTATACACCTTTTCCTCAATCGAACAGATATGGTGGAAGCCAGACATTTGAACTTGGAATGAGTGGTAAATTCATTAAAAAAATAGTGAAGAATATTTTTAATTCTACCGGTTTTGTAGATCAGCTTCCGGATGATTTTTTTACAGTTTTGCGGTTTCTTGAATCTCAGGATAAAGCCAAAGTGCTTGCACAACCCTCCATCCTGACTCTCAATGGAAACAAAGCTTCAATAGACGTCAGTGAAACGCAATATTTTAAAATTGTTACAGGAGTTGGTGAAAACTACACTTCCCGTTTTCAACCTATAAAATTTGGCATTCAGCTTGATATCGTCCCCTGGATTTCACAAAGTGGACAGATAACAGCTGAAGTTACTCCAAATGTATCCAATTCAGAAAAGACCAATAACGAGGGATACCCTAATGTCTCCACAAGGTCAATAACTACGACAGTCCGGTTAAATGATGGTGAGACGCTTGTACTGGGGGGGTTAATCAAAAACCAGGAAACAGAGTTTAATTACAAGATCCCGTTTCTGGGCAGTCTTCCAATAATCGGAGCACTGTTTCGCCATTCAGGCAAAAACAGGATTAAATCCAACCTTGTAGTCTTTATTACTCCTCACATAGTTACCAAAGATGATCATGTAGACCTTGAAAGGGAACTTGAAAAGTATGATATTCACAACAAAGATTTTATAGAACGTCAAATATACAAGGGTGTACAGAAAATCAGGAAAAGGATAAATAAAGAAAACGATAAAGAAGAGGTTATCGACAGTCTGCATAATGATGAATCTCAGCAGATTGAAGATGATAAAAAAATAAAAAAAACAGAACAAAAGCAGAAAACAGCCGATAAAAATTCAAAAGAAAAGCATGAAGATGAGGCTGTCATTGAGGAAAAGGATAAAAAAGGTCTGCCAGTCAACAATACAGAAAAAACACAGGATACAACTGAAGTAGATAACAAAAGAAATTACAGACGTTATATGGCTCCACGGGATTCATCAAAGAGTTGATTTTTATGAAAAAAATGAGAGGTATGGTACCATCCCATGATGGATCTTATATTCAGGCTACAGCAGGACAATCAGCTTCAGGATGGAAATTTCTTGGCTGTAAAACGCTTGCCTGGAACCAGAGATATGCGGGAGTATTTAAAAGCAGCGGAACCCATTTAGGTGTCTGCTGTAACTGGGTTCGAACAATGCCTTCCGAACAGGAAGGATTTGCATTTGCGAAATCGGATGCTGGCTTTTTTGCTTGTACCCAGAGTTTTGGCCTCGAAATCCATAAAGAGATTCTTCAAAACAATCTTCTTGGAATATATCCGGATGATGTTTTCATGTGTACGCTTCCTCTTTATATGGGTACAGACAGATCAGAGTCATTTTTGTCGGTATTTTCAGAAAACAACATCAACAAAACAGCTTTAATCATTGACAAAAAACTTGCGTCTGTATTTATCGTTCCGGAATCTTACCCGGTTAATCTGTTCCTGAAACGCATCAAATATTACTGGCAGAATGTTTCTGGTTCAGATTTACCCGAAACTGTTTACCTTTTCAATGATCAAAATTTTGACATAGATAACAGTTTTTCAATCAGGAATATTTTATTACCTGTTAACGAGCCTTCAGAGATCAAAGCTATGGGTTTAGCATTTTGTGGAATGTATAATACGATACCTCAGATAAGTGGTCCGACAGAAGCGAGCAGATTCAGAAGATTTCGTGCAGCATCACTTGGTGTTTGTGCATTATTAATAATAATTATTGCACTTACAGGAGGTTTTTTTCTGTTACTTAATAACCGGCATGAGATAAAAGCTGATGAATACGAAAAGGAATATCGTAGTATTCTGGCCAATGACAGTGAAATCAGGGGAATTATCAGTGACGGCGAGAAACTATCCAATAAACTGTTAAGAATCAGTAAAATTTCTTCAAGCCCCACCACCTGGGGACGTTTTTTGTATTTACTTGGGAGTATCAGGCCGGACAAACTTTATTTTGAAAAGCTTGGTTCTGAACCTCTGTCAGATACGAACGACAAAATCAGGGTAGCTTTGGCAGGATGGGCAGAGAGTGAAATTATTGTAACAGATCTCATTAAGAAACTTAATTCATCAGATTTAATTACACATACATCACTGTCATCCATGGAACGTGATGAAAAGCAGCAGAATTTGTGCAGGTTCAGAATAATATGCATGTTAAAGTTATTGAATCCCTGAAACGGGAATCTTTTGCAATATTTATTGTCTGTCTTGCAATATTTATAAGTATTGCAGGCTTAGTCCATTTTGTACTGCCTTCATACCATAAAATGAACCATAGCAGTCATAAGCTGGCCACTTACCATGATCTGATTTCATCAAAAGACGGCTACTCAAAAATAAAGCAGGAGATTGAAAAGAAGAACAAAATATTAACCGGGCGTCTTGAAGCCTTGTCTGCCGCCGCATCCGGCTCACAGGATCTCTCTTTTTATCTTGAAACACTCATAGGCAAAGCTAAAGTATCGGATATTCAATTTGTAAAGATGCAGCCTCAAAATGAAACCAGAACTTCGGATTTTATTCTTTGTCCCGTTGTTATTAATCTGACAACAAATTATCATGCGCTCGGGCAATTTGTTTCTTCCATAGAAAAACTCCCGCACATGTTCAAAGTTGAGCGTCTGGCAATGGAATCTACGGCTTCAGGAAAACTGGAAACAAGGATTCTGGTTACATGCTATATCCCTGCCATGGAGGAAAAATGAACAGTGACAAAAGCACAATTTCCTATCTGATGCTTGCAGCAGCCTGTTTGCTTCTGTACTCAGGATTCTCCATGATCGACGAAATTCCTTCTCAATTAAAGAAAATTAATAAAATTATCAGGAATGAATTTTCTCCATTAAAATCAGATAATTTTGAATTGATAGAGCGGGCACTTGCTTACAAAACGAATGATTCCAGTTTTACATATACAGGAGATTTCGAAAATCCTTTTCGCAGTTTTATTCAGAAACAGAAAAAAAACAGTGGAAAATCTGCGTCTTTACCGCAACGCACGCAACTTTTTCTCAAAGGAATTCTTATCAAAGAGAAACCTCTTGCCATACTTGAAGATCAGAGGGGTGAAACCTATATTCGCAGTATTGGAGAAACTGTAGAGAATCAGAAAATTATCAGCATAAGTGAAAATCGGGTTACACTCAGGGATCTCCGGGGTACTTATGAACTTTCTGTTGAAGGAGAATGAAATTGTAAAGGTTAAGAATAAAGCAAACCGTGGAAGTGTTCTACCGCTTGTTCTGTTTTTTTCATCTATTGCATTTATTACGGTTTTCTCTTACATTCTGCATCAGATGAGTATAGCCAAACCATCACTGCGTTCCCCATCAGCATACCAGGCTCTTCTTAACGCCCGTTCCGGTATTTACAAAGGATTTGCCGTATACGTGGATTCCTCGCTTCAGGCCGATACACTGAAAACGATTTCAACGCTCGATTCACTTTTCAGTAGTGGTCTATTTGACAGTAATTCAATAACAATCAGTAATAATATTGGTTCCGAACCATCGGAACTGGATCTTTTTACATCCGACTCTTTTGGCGGCTGCGAAGTATCTATTGAACCGTCGGGCAGTTTCCTCCTGTTACGATCAACAGGACGATACAGGGATATTGAACGCGTGGTTGAAGCTAAACTTGGCAGCAAATTACCGGCATTTCCAGATACAGTCCTTGTTTACCATTCCGATTATGAGTGGGAAGGTCCGGAACCAGACGGCATACGAGTCCATAAAGAAAAGGAAAATGATGCTCAATCTCCAATCCTCCAGAATCTTGTAGCCGATTATGATTACAAGCTTGCTGAAGTTGACAGTATACTTATTGACCCGCCGCTTACAATCATGTCTTCAGTTGACCTCAAAAAGGTTTCCGATACAGTTAACGGTTCTTTACTTATTGACGGATCTTATGTGCCTGTAAAATGGAAAGACAGCAGGGAAATAATTGTCAGGGGTGATGTTCAATTTACCGGGGATGTCAACATTGACGGCATAAGTTTTATTGCAGCCGGCGAAATAAGAATTCTAGACAAAACAGAAGTATGTAATTCATCACTCTATTCTCAAAGTCGTATCTTTATGGGTGATTTCTGCAGATTCAAGGGAGATGCCCTCGCAAAATCGAGTATAACTGTATATGGTAATGCTGTTGTTCATGGAAAAAGTACCCTGGTTTCTTCCGGATCGTCTTTAAATACAACAGACACACTCCCCTACTCCATATTTCTGGGAGACGAGGCCAGTATTGACGGAGTATGTATGGCATTGTCGAATCCAGGCGGTATAAAAACTGATCATGGAGTAGTTATTACCGGTATATTATGGGCAAATGGAAAAATATGCCATCGTGGTAAAATGCAGGGGCTTGTGCTTGCATCACAAGTTATAGACTGTGATGCTGCTGCATCGGCATTGACACCCACTACTCCGGTAGATTCATCCGGAGCAACCATTGAGGATCATAAAAACTCTTTGCCAGGCAAGCTTTCGGTTCTTGGAACTATCAATGAATACCGTATTCCCTTCTACTCCGGAACTCCTTCAATAATAGACTGGAAGGAGCACGGATTTTGAAACCTGAGCATGAAAACGGATTTACTGTTCTTGAAGTACTTGTAGCGGTTTTCATTTTCAGTTGTGTTACCGCTGCACTCCTTAAAGCCACCGGTTCTGCAGACAGAATCAGATCCAGGTCTTCAATCGTTCTGAATGCCCGTCTTCTGGCAGAAAATGAGTTTGGGCGTATCAGTAACATTGCCTCAAAACAGGAAACAATAAATGACAGCAATTATACAGCAACCGTAAATGGAAAAGAGTTTGAAGTACAAAGGCATATTTTAGTACCCGAGCAATTTTTATGGGGCAGCGTGTCCCAGGACAGATCAACATCTCTTGTGGAAATAGAACTGGTTATAAAAGCTAAATCCAGCCTCCAAAAACCTGTTCGCTTTAGAATGATTCAGGGGTATTCATGGTAAAAAAGCTTTCCCTTTGCTGCAAACGTGGTTTTACAGTTATAGAACTTATAACAGCACTCGCACTGTCGTCTATTGTTATCAGTTCTGTGTACTATTTCTGGAATTTTCTCAATAAACATGTTTATACCCATTCCAGACATGCACAAGTTGAACAGGAAGCTCATCGTGCAGCGCAGCAAATTTTTTCCAGTATCAACAAATCTTCAGAAATTATCGAATGGGATCCTCAATCAATAACATTCATATCCACTTCAGGTGATACCAATAAATACCTTTATGACAGTGATTCTTTGAGATATAACAGGTCGGCGATGCAATTTTCCAATAAAGGATTAAAGGTATATTCTTTCAATCTCAGGGATATTGATGAGAACATGATCAATGAATCACAGCACCTCTTTCTCGAATTGTCAATTGTTTTTTTGCACAACGAGAGAGATACTGTAACAATTGAAAAAATCATCCGGTCCACAAAGCCAAAAGAGGAAGCTCAATCATTCTGGTAATGAAATACCTGATTCCAGGATTAACCTTTTTATCCTTTTTCATCAATTGTAGAGTAACAGTATTTAATTTCACCGTAATAGATAGAATGATAATCTTTTAACGGGTACAGATGTTTATAGGATTCAATCAGAAGTGAAGGGTCCATTTCAGATTTATAAACAATTTTACATTCAAAGTGAATACCGGGAGTATTAATAATTGGTGTAGTCACTTTTTGACCCGGAAATATCTCAAGCTTACATTTTTTAAATTTATCTATGTCTTTGCCGGATTCCGTACCACAAATATTCAATGCTTTAGACATATCAGTCATGGGAACACTTACGGTGAATTCTGATGCACGTTCAATTATTCCGTATGTATGGCGGGATTTTCGCACCATTATTGTCATCATATCCCTGCCCCACAAAAAACCCAATGATGCCCATCCTATTGTCATTACATTCAAATCATCTCCGGCCTGTACGGTGAGAAATGCGCCTTTTCGAATCTGCTGTATAACTTTTTCAGAAACAGCCATGTGGTCAATGTTATGCATAGATTACACTCCAGTTGTTGTTTCTTTCGTACTTCTTGGCAAAATATAATTTATGGCGATGTTGAAATGAAGTATAAAAAAGGCCATTTCTACTCTTCAAAAGTCTCTTATCGTCAGCAGCAGATTCTTATCCAGTGTGCCATCAGGCATCATCCAGTCCGGATGAGGTTCCCCTCGTTCTTCCATTATATATCGTACACACTTTTTCGTTCCATGGCAATAATCCCTCACCCATTCAACGTTGATTAACCCTTTTTCGTAATACCTTTTAATCGGGCAAATTTGATACCACTTACACTCTTTTGTTCTTTTCATTTTATCACATTGCAATATGTTTTTTCTGTAGCTAAATAACCGTCTGCAATATATGAATGGATTTGCCAAAAACCGGGAATCCTGAGGCCCAAAACCAGTATCCATCTGCTGTACAGTCATTTTTGCACCCCGTTTACCTGATATAAAAAGCGGATATGCAATCATTACGAGATCAGTTTTCAACTGGTCTTGTTTCAGATGATTCAAGCATTACGATATGTGGTGTGCCACCATGATTATATATTTTCACATGAACATCAAAACATTCAAGTATAATTTCTCTGGTCAAGACATCCTGAGGTACACCCATTTTAAATATGCAACCTTTGTGCATTAAAATAATTTTATCGGAAAAAGCTGCTGCAAGATTCAGGTCATGGATAGCCTGTATTGATGTTATTTGTTTTTCTTTTGCAACAGTTCGTATGAGGCGCATAATCTGCAATTGATGCTTTAAGTCCAGATTGTTAGTTGGTTCGTCAAAAAGAAGTACATCGGCACCCTGGGCAAGAGCACGCGCAATCAATACCTGCTGCTGTTCACCACCGCTGAGATGGCTAAAGTACCTTTGCGAAAAATCGGACAACTCCATATCTGCAAGAATACGTGCCACAATCTCTTCATCCTGTCTTGTGTACCGGACAGGTGAATGAGGAAATCTCCCGGTAAGTACAACATCAAACACTGTTGTCGGGAAGAGATATTCACTTTGCTGTGAAAGATACCCTATTTTTTTTGCCCGCTCTATTTGTGATAACCGTCCTGTCATTTTATCATTTATATACACATTCCCTGTGGCTGGTTTTAAAATGTGATTGATACATTTAAGGAGTGTTGATTTCCCGGCTCCATTTCTCCCGACAACAGAGACTACTTCACCTTTGCTGATATTACAGTTCACATCGGAAAAAACCGGATGTTTTTCATATTTAAAGGAAAGACCGTTTATACGCAGATCTACCATGCCCTGTCCTTCTGTTTTTTTATTATCAGATAGAGAAGAATCGGGCAACCTGTAAAAGAGGTAATTATTCCTGTGGGCAGGACTGCCGGTTCAATAATTTTCAATGCCAGCACATCAGAACCAAGAAGAAATACAGCACCGAAAAGCCCTGATGCGGGCATAAGGTATCGAGCGTCATTACCAATAAGAAGCCGCACAATATGAGGAGATACAAGCCCGACAAATCCTATCATACCGGTAAAGCATATAATTGATGCTGATACAAGAGAGGTGAGTACAAGTACAACGATTCTTGTCCTTTCCACATTCACCCCCAGCCCCTTCGCGCTTTCATCACCTGCATTAAGCACATTGAGCTTCTGATTCTGCATGAAAAGCAACGGAACCGTGATCAGAAGTATTATTGACAATGGTACGATATCGTCCCATGAAGCACGTCCCAGATTACCCATTGTCCATAGTGAAAGGGATTTAAGGTCCTCAGAATTCGAAAAGTAACTCAAGAGTGTCGATAAGGAAGAAAAAATAAAATTCATTGCAATACCGGCAAGAATAAGCATACCATAACCACAATTGCTTAAACGTGAAAGGAGAAAGACAACAAAACATGGCAGCAGTGAAAAAACAAACGCGTTTCCGATAAGCATGTATTTCCCACCAGTAATACTAATACCGGAAATGATCGCCAGCCCGGCTCCAAATGCTGCTCCCGATGAAACTCCAAGCGTAAATGGACTCGCAAGCGGGTTCCTTAATATGATTTGCATTTGCATACCTGTAATGGCAAGACCAAATCCACAAAGCAGGGCAAGTATTATTCTGGGCAGCCTTATATTAAAAATTACCATCTGTGCTGTTGGTTCAACCTCAAATCCGGTATTAAAAAAACTGTTTATCAACACCCCGACGATATCACCCAAACTGTACTTGATTGGTCCGATACCAAGCCCGGTAATACCCAATATGACTCCAACAATCAATAACAGAAAAATAAAAACTGATTTTCGTGCGATCGCTTTACGATACTTTAATTGTATAATTCGGGATTTCATATCTGTTACCAGCGGTATAGTTCCAGTTCTTCTGCCATAGTCGTATAGAGACTGTCTTCTCCATAAAACCGTTTGAAAATTTTATTCCCCTGTTCCTCAACATCCAGATCAGCAAAAAGCCCGGGGTGAAAAAGCTTTGCCATGTATAAAATCTGTACGAGTGCACGCTGATGAGGCCACCAGTTGCAAAAAGCTGTTGTATAAAAAATTTTTTTGTTCTTAACCGCATCGACAGTTTGCAGAAATGACTTGTCAATTACATTTTGTATAGTCACCGGTATCGGAGAAGTTGTTCCGTTCTGGTGCCATTTCTGAGGTTGATATCTGGAAATAAATATAAACTCAGGATTCCAGTTAAGTATATGTTCCCGCGAGACCAGAATACCGCGTTCCCCTTTTGAAAAGTTAGTGGCTTCACGGGCAACATTTATTCCCCCGGCAAGTTCTATCGGATCAAATTCACATACAGTATTCAGAATATCCCCTGTCCAGCTTGTCCAGGCAAAATATACACGAGGTCGGGAAGTATCTGGAATTTTTGTTGTAACAGTAATCACCGGTTTCAATACAGAAGAGATAAAGGTTTTAAGACTGTCAGCCTGTTCTTCCAGCCGAAGCGCTTTGCCGATAATATCTATTTGCCGGTTGAACGTCTCCAGCATGGATAAATTATCTGAAAATGAAACAGCCACAACAGAAGCATCAGTTTTGCTTGTGAATGTCCCTATATCGGATTGCGATGCGAAAATGAGGTCGGGATTCAATGAAGCTATTAATTCAATATTTGCTCCAAAAGGTCCGATATCCGGCAACTGCCCAAGCACTCCATTGCATCCGTATAACTCTTCAGGCAGAAGACAGGTGTGAGATATTCCAGCCAGTTTATCGCACCCGCCCAATGCTGCTATCAAACGTGTATACATTGTAAAAGGTGATATAACCCGGTTTACCCGCGCAGGTATGCATACTGTCCTGCCGGCAGCATCTATAAGTGTATCGCAAACTGTTTTTCTTTTTGAGTTGTAATCTGCCTTTCGGTTACCACATCCAGTCAGCAGAAATACTACCAGCACCAGCAAGTATCCTGGAAAGCGCAGTTTCATACCCGTACTGCATTTCCTGTCGTTATACCGGATCCAAGCACCATGTGAAACTCTTCCTGTGAACATGTTCTGCAGATCGGTTTTCCGTTACGAAACCCTGCTTTTGTCTCCATTACCTTTTCTGCACAAACACAGCATTCCTGCGAATCGAATATGGGTGCAAATGACAACCCTGGTACATCACATTCTGATACAGTGAAAACATCCTCATCCGGCTGGCTGATTACAGCAAACGAACGCTGTATCGACAGCACTTTCAAACGTTTGTTTTCAACAACGGAAAGTTTTTCCCTGCGTTTGACTGCCTTGTCGAACAATTCCTGAGCTTCCCTTTGCATCTCTTCACTTCCGGTTTTTATTTCAAAAGATTTAACACACAACCGAACCGCTTCATCAGATCCTCTCCGATAAAATGTAACAGCAGTCTTTCCAAGATCCTTGTAGACAAGTGCATTATTTCCAAAGGAACATCCTGACGCGAATTGAATACCGTCAACAAAGCAGTTGTTACATTCAACAACAGCCATGATTTCTTCCATGCCGCTGTTGTCTGAAATTCCAAGCCTGGAAAAAGCGACCTCAACTGCTTTTACACCAAGTGCAAGCCCGACACAGTAATGCCCGTGTAACATTCCAGCCATTTCAAGAACCTGTGAAGTATCTTTTTTCAACAACAGTTCATGAATTCTTTTCCGTGGATTAAGTAAATTTTCAGTAATTTGTATCACCCATATACCCCCAGTATTATTGCTGAACAGACCATAACATCCGACCAGTACATCCCTTAACAGAGTTCCGAACAACACCATTTCGGGCATGTTGTCTCAAGCATTCTTCAATTATATTTCGTATTTTATCAGATGCTGGTTTTGAATCCTCAGATAAAAATACAGTATAGAAATCCAGCAGTTCTTCGACAGTTTTGTTTTGTGTCCATTGAACAGGTGTGAAACTGCATTCAGGATAGAATCCTGATGTAACCAGCAGGTTAAGCGCAACCATGAAATTCCCCACAAAAGTATAAGGTCTTTCGGGTTTCACGGTCTGGACAATCTGTTCGTGAAGAGAGTTTTTGCGAGGTCCAACCCACCCACTAAACCAGCATAACTTTCTGCTTGCCTTGACAAGCTTAAAAAATGTGTCTGGAGTAATTACTGCAGGGGTCATGTTGGCAAAAACGAGATCAAATGCGGAAATGAATCTTTTTTCGACAAGGTTTAGCGAACACCAATCCGCTGCGAATGCAGTTACGCGCTCTTGAATTGATTCTGGCAATTCATCTTTTAATCTCTGGATCATTTTTTCAGAAATATCAATACACACAACATTTGCACCCCTTTCTGCAAAAGCTTTTGCATAATACCCCGGTCCGCACCCTACATCAAGTATCCTGGAATTATTGAAACAAAAGCCTGCATTTTCAAGCTTTGATATTACTTCTTTGATGCGTTTATCATTGTCATTTTTATCATTATGCTTACAGTAATTTGCAGCCATGGCATTCCATGTTGCTTTGGTACTGTATCCTGAAATTACAGTATTGGCACCATTTATCAAACTCCATTGCTCTATCCAGTATTCCGGACTCGAAATATTCATTTTTTCTTTCATAAATCAGGATTTTCTTCTGTATCTGACACACACATAACACCTGAACCGTTAAGCTGCCGTCCATCAAGAAGTATCAGAAAACGGGATTCGTCAAATCCACGTAGTGTTACACTTTTGCCTTTTCCCGAAAAAGGTGAACTTCGTTTAACATCAATACCAGCAACATTTGTTAGTAAGCCATCTATGGAATTTGATTCACTGGCACGATAAATCAGGGAAGAATCGAGACAATCATACTCTATAATGCGTTGTCTGGTTACTGTCATTGGCTGCAATTCAACAAGATCTGTGGAATCTTTAGCTGTCGAGGTTAAAATAAAAAGTCCCGTTATCATAAATGCGTAGTGTAGTTTGTGATAACAGAAAAACATAATACTCTCTTCGTTTAAGAGTGAGGTTCAAAATCCATAGTAACACGAATATAATTATTGTGTTATATACGTGGAAAAAATGTTTTATCGGTTAATGATGAACATATTCAGAGTATATGGAAATACACAAATTCGTTTTTTTTATGTGTGAAATGTATGCTCATGAATTAATTTTGATTTATTAAGCATCTTTAAACACGAAATAATCAAAAAGGAGTTGCCTGAAAGCAACACATTATAAGATAAGACCGGTCTGGTAATATCTGAACATGTAAGGATTATACTAATGAAACATCTCCTCCAGGTTTTTCCACACTCCAAACGTTACCTTTTTTCTTTTTCAGAACTTTCTTTTATCCCTTTTCTTAATGCTTCAAATCCCCAGAACAGCCATATTTTTTTTCTACAGATACAATTTCACCGGTTTGAAAATTGGTGTAATAACAGTTTTTTTGTGTATTTACTTCCTGAAATTGAAAGGAAATCAATATTATGAAAACCGTTGACGCAAAAGGGCAGGCTTGTCCTAAACCACTTATAATGACTAAAAAAGCCCTTTCCGAGATCTCACCTGGCGAACAATTGAGTATTATTATCGACAATGTAACCTCTTGTGAGAATGTAATCCGATTCCTTTCCGATAATGGCATGAAACCGGAAAGTACACAGCAGGGCGATGTTTTCACAATTACGGTCAAAAAAAAGGACCAGACGCTTGTTCAGCCAGACGCAGCTTCATACTGCACAGCACCTCCCAAAAATCATATTATCGTCTTTTCAAAAAACAAAATGGGACAGGGTTCAGATGAGCTTGGAGAGATTCTGGTTCAGGCTTTAATCAACATTATTGATGAAGTGACCCCATTGCCTTCACACCTTGTTTTCTATAATGGCGGAGTTTTCCTGACATGTGCAGACTCTCCACTTGTGGAAACATTGAAAAATCTTGAGAAAAAAGGTGTTACCATTCTTGTGTGTGGAACATGTGCAAAGCATTTCGAAAAAATGGAAGAGATAGCGGTTGGAACCGTTTCGAACATGTACACTATTCTCGAAACAATGACTGAAGCCGGACATATAATTCAACTCTGAAAAGGAAAACTGTACGATGTCATTTGACCTGCTAAAAACAGTAGAATACGGCGGTTGTTCCGCGAAACTGCCGCCAGACCAGTTAGCCGATGCACTTGCCGGACTGACGCATACAAAACATGAAAAACTTCTTGTTGATATTAACACACACGACGATGCCGGTGTATGGAAACTGACAGATGATATTGCCCTGATACAAACTACCGATTTTTTTCCTCCGATTTGCTCTGATCCATATGAGTTCGGGCAAATAGCTGCCGCAAATTCTTTAAGTGATGTGTATGCAATGGGAGGAAAACCAATTAATGCACTGAACATTGTGATGTTTCCACAGAACCGTATCGGGCTTGACGTTTTAAAAGAGATTCTGCGTGGAGGTATTGATAAAGTAAATGAATCCGGAGCAGTTATAGTTGGCGGCCACACAATTGATGATTACCCGCCAAAGTATGGTCTTGCGGTTACCGGAATAGTTCATCCTGATGATTTGACAACCAATGCCGCTGCCCGGGCTGGTGATTTTTTGATACTTACCAAAGCAATTGGAACTGGTGCAATTGTAGCCGGACACCGCATTGAAGAAGGCACCGAGAATGGATATCGCCAGGCATTGGAATCGATGAAACAACTGAACAGTGCTGGAGCTGAAGTGATGAAAAAACACAAAGTGCGATCTGCCACAGACATAACCGGATTCAGCCTGCTTGGGCATGCAATGAAAATGGCAAAGGCAAGTAATGTGAGTTTCCGGATCTTTGCTAAAGATGTACCGTTACTTGATGATGCTTACCGGCTTGTTGAAATGGGTTGTATCCCGGGAGCGTCATTTCGTAATCAGCGTTTTGCGGAAGAACACTGCAATTTTGAAAACGGTATGGACTACAACCTGAAAATGCTCCTTTTTGATCCACAGACTTCCGGTGGGTTGCTGTTCGCGGTTTCCGAAGAAAACGTGGAATCAGCTCTTCGAGATCTTCATGAACACGATAATTTACAAGCTGCCATAATCGGAAGGGTTGAAAAAAAGAAATCACACATGCTATATATTTGCAAGTAACAATTGAATAAAATATGGTTAAACAGGAAACTGCTTACTGAAGCTAATTATTTCAAAGAAAGGCGGCTTGTATGTCCG
>DATGNN010000136.1:0-7593 GCA_035306725.1 Chitinispirillaceae bacterium
AACCTGGCCAAATACCTATGAGTCCTCTCTTTGCAATCATGGACCGGAAACCGTAAGTGTCTGTAATTCTGTAAGTTGCACATAGCTGGTGTCCATCTTTGCAATCAGGTTCCCATCCGGCCCTACCGCCAAAGCTGATAAATGCCAGTCACAACAGGCCATTTCGCTTCCATCTTTGCAATATTTTCACGGAACTGGCTGCTGCGAACCCCACGGCGGCAACGGTTGCGCACACGCTGCTGGAGTTGGTTACGACGAGTATAGGCAGGATTTCGTTTGCGGTAGTTCCGGTAATAATCCCCGTTTTTTTTCAACCATCGCGCGTGAGCTTCCTTCTGTGCTGCCCGGTAATCTTCATCTGTGCGAACCTTTTTACTTTGCCACTGACGCTTGCGGCTGCGACGGCAAGTTTGATTCATACAAAACTTCTGGTTGCTGCGGCTGGGGGAAAACGTGCATCTGCAATGCTCGCATACCTTTTTTTCCATAGATATTTGCCTGAAAGTGTAAATCTAAAAAGCTAATTTCAGGAAGGATAAATACAGAAATGCTCTACAGGGGGGGGTATTGAAAAAAACAGGGGGAATTTATCTGAAAACTATAGGTTAAAAAAAGGGTTTACATCCGTTTTTTACAGGAATCAATAACGACTGAACTTCCCCAGGCAGGTATATCTGCCTTATCTGAAAGGGCATTGTTATCCTCAGGTGTTATGCCCGTTTATGCAACCGGTAAAGAATACTATACCGTTTTAAAAGAACAAAAAAGAATAAAAATCGTTGAAAATTCATTCGAAGCACAGGCTCAGTTAGAGATTTGGTACTATAATCCAGAAATATTTGGTAAAAAAAACGTAGTGGATGACCTTTCCCTGTTTTTGTCATTGAGAGAAGATACTGATGAACGTGTACAAATCGCACTTAGCGAGTTGTTGGAGAAATTCAAATGGAGCAGATAACAGGACTGGACATATTTAAAAATCATTTTATCGAACATAAGCATAAATATGTCCTTATTGGTGGTAGTGCATGTTATTTAAACCTTCAGGAACAGGGATTAGGCTTTGGGAGAACAACCAAAGATCTGGATATTGTGCTTTTACTCGATGTAGATCGAGTTGACGCAGAATTTACAAACGCATTATGGCAGTTTGTTGAAATAGGTGAGTATAAAATTAAACAGAGATCTGGCAAACCAGTTTTTTACCGTTTTGAAAACCCGCAAAATAAAACATTTCCAGCAATGATTGAATTGTTCTCCCGAAAACTGGAATCTCTAACGCTTCATGGTGATTCAGTTTGCACCCCGATACCGGCCGAAGATGAATTATCCAGCTTGTCTGCAATTCTTCTCAATGACGATTACTACAATCTTATTACAGATAATTGCAAAACCGTTAATGATATCCAGATTGTAACTCCGGAATGTCTGATAGCTCTTAAAGCCAAAGCTTTTCTTGATCTGTCTGAAAGAAATGCAGACACAAATAAAATAAAAAAACACAAAAATGATGTATTCAGATTAGCCCCAACCTTGATAGAAGAAAACAGATGTGTAGTGCCGGAAACAATTACCAATGACCTTAAACGCTTTATTGATGCTATGAAAACAGAACCAATCGATTTGAAAATATTGAATGTGAATGTAGGGACAAAAAATCAGATTCTGGATGTTATTTGTAAGATTTATGGGATAACAAGTATATAATAAACTGTTTAACTATAACCTTTAGGTATAACACTGTACATTCTTAGAGGTCAAGGAGTTTTGGAGCCGATTTCACGGGCTGTATAGACAGTGTGACCGGATACCAACTGAGCTATTGTTATTGGCATTGTAATTATTGATTAAAGTTAGAATCATTTTCCTTGATTTCCAACCTTTAATTTGCCTTTCCCTTTTAATAGCATCACTGCGGGAGTTAAAGTTTTTTTCGAGGTAAACAAGGCTCCAGGGGCCGTTTTTAAGACAGAATTTACTTTTATGAGAAGAAACAAATGGATCATTATGTTCTTCAAGCCGCCTTTTAATATCAGAGGTATATCCAATATAATAGCGGTTAGCATTGTGACTGAACAGAATGTATACAGAGTATTTTTCTTCCATGTTCAACTGCCAGAATAAAAAAAGGGTTCCGTTATTAAAAACGAAACCCGTAATAAAAATACACCATGGAGGACTCGAACCTCCGACCCACTGATTAATCCCGACTTCACGTCGGGATACCAACTGAGCTATTGTTAGTATCATTGTAATTATTGATCAAAGCTTGAATGCTTTTCCGTTTTTACCATATTCAACTGCTGGAATAAAAAAAGGGTTCCGTTATTAAAAACGAAACCCGTAATAAAAATACACCATGGAGGACTCGAACCTCCGACCCACTGATTAAGAGTCAGTTGCTCCACCAACTGAGCTAATGGTGCATAAGAATTTCAAACACTCTCCCGATTTTTAAGGAGACCCAGTGATTAATCCCGACTTCCCGTCGGGACACCAACTAAGCTGATTGTGCAAACAGCTGTTAATTATTACAAATTAACGACTCTATAAAATAATATTCCGATACATGCTCATGCAAAGTGAAACACACAAAACATTAATGGAATACGGTTTGCCTTTTTATTATCCGGGTGCGTATGAAATGTGTCGGGGGTAAAATGTTTGGAAAAAGAATATCATTATTTAAAATATCAGGATTTGAACTGAAAATAGACCTTAGCTGGATAATAATTGCAGTTTTAATAACATGGTCACTTGCTGAAGGTGTTTTTCCACTTCATAATAAATCGCTTTCAAAGTTCATTTATTGGATAATGGGTGCAGCAGGCGCGATAGGCCTCTTTCTTTCGGTAATATTTCATGAGTTATCACATTCTGTTGTAGCCAGAAAATTTGGGCTGCCAATGAAAGGTATAACGCTTTTTATTTTCGGCGGGGTTGCAGAAATGGATGAAGAACCTCCAAATCCGAAAACTGAATTTTATATGGCCATTGCAGGACCATTAGCTTCAATTTTTCTTGGATTGTTTTTGTTAGCATTAAACTATCTTGGAAATTTATGGACCTGGAATGTATCTGTAAAAATGGTTTTATCATATCTTGGTACAATTAACTTTATTCTGGCAGGATTCAATCTTATACCAGCATTCCCTCTTGATGGTGGAAGAGTTTTGCGATCGTTTTTGTGGCATCGAAAAAAAAACTTAAGATCAGCTACACGAATAGCATCAGGCATCGGTATTGGTTTTGGTACATTTCTTATTTTTTTGGGAGTTTTCCTGGTTTTAGCAGGTGGAATGATTGGAGGAATCTGGTGGGTAATGATAGGAATATTTCTTAGAAATGCTTCTAAAATGTCTTACCAGAGTATACTTGTTAAAACTGCTCTTGAGGGAGAACCGATACAACGTTTTATGAAAGAAAATCCGATTGCAGTATCACCTTCTACAACTATTGAAGAACTGGTTGAGAAATATATTTACAAATATCACTTCAAAATGTATCCTGTTATGAAAGGCTCAAATCTGTCTGGATGTGTTAATCTGGAGGATATAAAAACAGTTCCAAGAAGTGACTGGAAAGAGAATACTGTCGATAAATTAATGAAACCATGTACTAATGATAATACGATAAAAATCACTGATAATTCTGTTAAAGCGATTTCTGTCATGAGTAGAACCGGTAACGCTACACTTTTGGTAGTGGATAAAAAAGGGAATTTGGCAGGAATGATTACTCTTAAAGATCTTTTAAAATTCCTTTCAATCAAATTAAATCTTGGAGAAATGGAAGAATAATACTCACCATAAACAGTAACCCGATAAAAGCATTAATTGACAATCGGCTTGACGGTAAGGTGTTAACCCAATTTATTTGAATGGCAGCCCAAGGATTATGGCAGGTGTTTATGTAGTCGATTAGTAATTGAAATTATCCAGCGCTGAAGCAATTGTCATATAATTGGTAGTTAATAATACTTTAAACTGTCGAAAATAAGTTGCATGAATTTTGCATTAACTGTTTTAAATATTGTGGTTATACAGATATTTAATTGCAGGTTAATGCATAATGAAATCCTTTTATGAGAACGTCGGGAACTGTACCTTTAATTCTAAGCCGTTTCAATACTTTTCAGACATTTATGAATCTTGTAGAGCTGGTTTTATAAATGAAATGGAAGATGTCGCACGTTTTTTTTCAAGGGTAAAAATAAATCACTGTTCAATACCCGATTTTTATGGAAATAAACTTTCAATAGATTATGCATGTTTGTACCCGGCTGAACCCAAAAATCTTATTATACTTACTTCTGGTGTTCATGGTATCGAAGGCTTTACGGGTAGTGCAGTACAACGCATGTTTATTCGGGAAATTATTCCGAAGATTGATAGCAGAAAAACAGGATGTCTTATAATACACGGTATTAATCCATGGGGGATGAAATATTACAGAAGAGTTACTGTTAACAATGTAGATTTGAATCGTAATTTTGATACATCCGTGAAATTGTTTAAAAGGTTCAATTCAGGATATGCCAGACTGAACAACTTACTGAATCCAAACAGTAAGGTTAATAAGACAAATACACACTTCAGTCATTTTATACCCTCAGTAATATTCAATCTCATTAATTGTAGAATAAATTCGATACGACAAGCAATGCTTGAGGGGCAATACAGTTTTCCGAAAGGAATTTATTTTGGAGGTGAGGGTTTTGAACTACAAAAAGATATACTGCAGAAACTGATAATCGAGAAAGTTAAAAATTATGAAAAAATACTTTTTATTGATCTACACACCGGATATGGGCCATGGGGAAATCTTCAGATTTTCGGGACAAAAACAGAAAATAAATTTTACAAAGACTATATCAGATCTGTTTTTAAAAATCAAAAAATAGATTGGCCAGAGGATAATAAATTTTTCAGTAATAAAGGAGACCTGTGTGTTTTGGTTTCAGATATTGTAAAAGATAAGGTTTTAATTCCTGTTTGTTTTGAGTATGGTACAATGAAAAATAGTAATGTATTTGGATTACTGAAATCATTGCATACGGTAATTCTTGAAAATCAGGGTTTTCATAATGGATATACAGATGACAGGCTGAAAAGAAGGGTGCAGAAATTATACCGGGAACTGTTTTATCCGTCGAGTGCTGAATGGAAAAAGAAAATAATAGAGCAGAGCAGAAGCGTGCTTTCAGATTCCTGCGGTAATTTGGAACTCCTGTTCTGAACCGGATATTGTTTTTCAATAAAAAGACAGGTGTTAATTGTTATAACGATTTGTTTTGAAAAAGAATGGTTTTTAACAGATCTCGATGCAAATTCGAGTCTACCTGATAATACCTGTCGGATGATTGGGAGTAAATAGGATTGAAACATGGAATAAACTAATTATGTATTGTAACGGGGCCTGAAATTATTCTGGTTTGAATTTTTATTGTAAAATAAACTTGCGTGCCATCATGAAAGGGCTGCCCGGTTTATCACATAAAAGAATAATATATTGTCCGGAAGAAAATTGATTGTTGTAAAGGGGGACAAAAAAGGAAGAACTGTTTTTGGAAGAATTGATTTCATACTGAAAAACACGTTTGCCGTTAAGGTTGAACATTTCAATCCGTGAAGGAAGAAAATTGTTTGATTTAATCAACAAGCCCTGATTAGATTGAGTAATATCAAAAATATGATGTTTGCCTTTGATGTTTGAATTTTTTCTTGTACTCGAAGTTATTAAAGATAATATGTCTTCATCAGGAAGTAAACCGTCTTTGAGTTTTAAGCAAATATTATCAAGTAAAAACGTTCCGCTTTTCCCGGGGCCAATCACTTCCCAGCGCAACTTGCTGCACTGTTTCAGATCAGGGTCGTTGTCAGTTGAAGACCAGTTTGGAGGATTAAGATCTTCCAGATTAACTTTTCTTGTAATCCAGGTTGATGATCCAGGTAGAGTAATATAACTGTAAGCCAAATTTTTAATATTTTCGGTAGGTAAAACAAAATTAAAGGAGTCGACATTTCCTGTTGTTTTGTAATCAAAAATTATACTTTCAAAATTTGAAAGATTTATTGTACCGGATTTTCTTAGTGTAGTTTCAATTCCAGCTGTTTGATCCACATTGAGGCTAATCTGAATTGCATGTCCGGGATTTCCTACTCCTGCAACTATAAAATCAGTAACATTTAGTGGTGAAATGTTGGATTTACCACCAGTATTTGCATCGGAAAAACAAGTCCACGATCCACCCAAATTGTTGAATATAGAACCTTCTTCAAAATTCTGGAATTTAATGATACCGCCAGGTTTAATGTCATGATTATTTTGAGAGCAAAACAGATTAAAAGACAATCTTAATGAATTACCAGGAATAGATGAATCGAGATCAGGAGAATGCAAATGTGCAAAAACAGTTTCACTGGTACTCCAATTTGAACCGCTCCAGAATGTTTTTATAACGGAATCATCACCTCTTAAGGTGTCACGGTTTCCGGTTGTTTTTCCATTTAAAACCAGTTCCCAATTGATTGTCTGGTCAAATCGGGCTTCAAAAAATATCTTGTCAGAAGATTTTGTGTACAGGAAATTCTGGTTTGATTTTAAAGGAGACAGGAGTTTAACTGGTTGAGCGAATAAAGAAAAATTCATTGCTATCAGCACAGAAAAAAACTGATATAATCTTGATCTTGATCTTTGACACTTTCTCTCGTAAAAAACCATCTGCATCCTTTAAAAGTAGTAACATGATTAACCTTTTAGTATCACATTGAATAAAAATGGTTCATTTGAATAATCTGAGATATTCATGTACTGCAAAGTTTGCCTGGTCAATAGTTTTATTTTCAATCTCTTTTCGAACCGGTTCAATTGCATTTACTCTTGTAGAAAGAGATCTTATGCCTGTTCCAATTAACAGTAGAGCTGTAGTGGGATCTGAGGCTGATTCACCACAGATTGTTACTTCTTTTGCATGGGCATTAGCGGATAGCACCAATTGTTTAACCATTTTTAGAAGAATAGGAAGTGATGCCCTGCGGTATTCATCAAGGCTGCGATTTTCCCTGTCGGCTGCGAAAGTAAATTGTATGAGATCGTTTGTACCTATACTTAAAAAGTCGAGTTTTTCAATGAATAGAGGAAGCGCCCATAAAACAGATGGAATTTCTACCATTATTCCAATTTTGATTCGTGATGGATCAAGACGTTCATGTAAACGAATATCATTAATCAAACTAATTATAAAATCAAGTTCCTGAACAATGGATATGAATGGAATTAAAACTTTAACTACACCAAATTTACTGGACATCAATATGCTTTTGAGATGATCATGTAACAGTTTGGAATTGTTCAAGAGGTATCTTATTCCACGAGTACCAAGCTGGGGGTTGTCTTCCTGTGAAAACCGTAAATAGGATAAGGTTTTGTCTGCACCAAGATCAAGTAACCGGATCGTAACAGGGTGCCCATCTGCACTCTCATGAATTTTTTTATAAAAGGAAACCTCTTCTTCAATAGAAGGTTTTTTATCCAACGACATATAATATATTTCTGTTCTAAGCAGTCCAATTCCTTCAGCACCTTGCGTAA
>DATGNN010000137.1:0-2146 GCA_035306725.1 Chitinispirillaceae bacterium
CCTTTTCCATGCCTTCTTTTATCCACATTTCCGCTATTGTAGGCATAAGTTCATCTCCTTAAATAATCGATTTTTTCAGTTCAGTTTTTATGTCTTCAATTTTATTTTTGTCTACAGTCGATACCAGATATCTCAAAAATGTTTCCAGATATTCTGTTTTTTTCTTTTTCTCACTCAATATGGCTATCATGTAATTTATCAAATAATTGAGGACTGTTTATGTATTTCAGTATCAAAAAATGAACCCGGAGTAATATATTCCCCCTGATCTGGTCATCGGGTATGCGCGAAATGTCATAAATCTCACACTTGAAATCCGGAAAATACTCCTTAGTGTTCTCAATCTGTTCAAAAAGGGGAGTAATAGAACCAGTAAATTTCCACTCATTTTCACCATGATAAATAAGCAAAGGAATAATTACCGGAAGTTTCTGTATGTTTTTATTGCTTTTTATACACTGTTCCCAGATCTTGATCATATTACGTAAAATCTGAAAACAGGCGAAATGATCAATATAGCTTTTGTGTTCAAATAATAGATATATGTAAGAGTGTTTGCCGGATAAACTGGTTTTGTATAAAATATCGGAAAAGTGCTCAGATAATTCCTTTCATTTACCTTGTTGCAATGCTACTACGAAATTTGCTTCGCCTGAAGGCGAAAGGTTTTAACATCCAAGAAAAAGACAATAATAAGTTAGTTTTATTCTCGGGGCGTGATTACAGCGGCAGAAAAACTCATGTTTTTTTTCGCATGATATATCTTTATATTATTGAAAAAACTTTATAACCTGAAATGGTAAATTTGCAGGTATCAGAATATTATAGTTTGAGGATGACAGGAAGACAAATGTATAAAAATCAGTACATTGTGGTTAGCGATACTGATAAACCCAGGTTTAACAATAAAGATATACGTTTAGTCAAATTTGGTAAATTACACATTTATGCTCACTCGAATCTGAATGTAACTATTGCATTTTCTCATAAAGATCCTGAAGTAAAAATTTTACTTCTTGGTTATATAATAGATCCGCTAAAACCAGAAATGAAAAATGATGGTATTGTAGAGTTGATAGCCAGGCAATATAAATCCACAAATAATTGTTTTAAGATGATACAAGGGTATACTGGGAGGTATGTCTTACTGATAAAGGAAAAAGCATCATTTGTTATCACAGGCGATGCATGTCACCTTCGACAGATATACTTCAGATTTGATGGCGATAAACTTACAGTAACATCTTCCCTGAAATTATTTTTGGATTTTTATGGTTACAAATTACAATCTAGTGAAGAAAAAATTAAGATAGTTAATACTCCCCTTCACAGAAAATTGCAGATGGCATGGTATGGACACGAGTCAATAGATGATAGATTAGATAAACTTTTGCCAAATCATTATCTGGACGTTCATAAAAAAGAAGTTAAAAGACTTCCATTGTTTACCGTATATAATGGTAAAGAAGATGATGTTTTGATTTACGTATCATCAATGTTAACAGGAACATATTCAGCATTGTCAAAACGCTATCAACTTATGCAACCATTAACTGCGGGTTGGGATTCCCGCATTTTACTGGCTGCAAGCAAGGATGTAAAAGATCAAATAAAGTACTATGTGTTTGGGAATCCTGATAACAATAATGATGATATACGAATTCCTATGAATTTAAGTAGGTCATTAGATCTAAATTTCAAGATTGTTGAGTGGAAAGCCCTGAGTGATAACTTTTTAGAAGCATACAAAAAGGAACATATAATACCAAGGATTTTACCAAAAACATCCAACATTAACTATCATTATGATTGTAAATATAACGAAAATGTTATCAATGTTAACGGGAATTGTGCAGAGATCGCAAGATGTTTTTATGGGTATACCCGAAATAAAATAATGCTGGATATGTTGTTGGTTTTTTCGAAGTATTATGACAAAGTGCCATTTTTTAAAGAAAGAATCGCGGAATGGTACGCCAATGCCATTCCGTATGCGAAGCAATACAATATCTTTCTGTTGGATTTGTTTTACTGGGAGCAGCGGATGGGAAATTGGGGAGCGCAATATCCTTTTGAACTGGATATTGCAATGGAGGAGATTTCACCATTTAATAATCGAAGTTTATTACTTGCGTTACAAAGCGTT
>DATGNN010000138.1:0-17801 GCA_035306725.1 Chitinispirillaceae bacterium
TCTCATGTCCAGTTTACATTTTTTCTTGAGGTCAAATAATATTTCAAATGCCATATACGGATTGACAGCGCTTGCACCATAACCGATCAGAGTGGCGAAATGGTGTACATCACGAACTTCACCAGTCTCGATTATAAGTCCGGTCAAGTGTCTGATTTTAGCCTTCGTCAAATAATGATTAATAGTTGAAGTTGCCAGCAGAGCTGGAATTGGTGCTTTTGTTTTATCTACTCCCCGATCGGACAGAATCAGAAGAGAATAGCCTTCATTAATCTTTTTTTCTGCTGTTTTACAAAGTTCAATCAGGGCTTTTTCAAGTCCTTTTTCACCATCAGATATATCGAACAGAAGTGCAAGAGTACAACTTCTGTATCCTTCAGTGTCAATGTTGCGCAGTTTGATAATATCATCATTCGAGAGTACCGGGTGGGTAAGTTTGATTTGATGACAATGTTCGGGTGTTTCATCAAGAAGGTTTCTTTCTTTTCCTATAAAACTCATTAATGACATTACCAGGTTTTCTCGGTATGGATCGATTGGGGGATTTGTTACCTGTGCAAATAACTGTTTGAAATAATTGTAAAGTAACTGAGGACGATCAGAAAGGACTGCCAATGCAGCATCATTACCCATCGACAAAACCGGTTCCTGAGCATTTTCAGCCATGGATTTAATTACAACTGATATCTCTTCCAATGTATACCCGAAAACGTTCAGAAGTCGTAAATGGTGATTACTGTCATTAATGTCAACAGGTCCGGGAATCCCGAATAATCCTTTAAGTTCAATTCTGTTTTTCTCAAGCCATCTACGATAAGGTTTTTGTCTCGAAACAGAAGCCTTGATTTCATTATCGAAAAGAACCCTTTTTTTCTCTGTATCGATTATAAGCATTTTTCCTGGAGCCAGTCTTCCTTTGCTCTGAATATCCTCGGGAGCAATGTCAAGAACTCCGGTTTCTGAGGCCAAAACTACTTTGCCATTTTGCGTGATAACATAACGGGCTGGTCTTAATCCGTTTCTGTCGAGTGTGGCACCTATCCGAATACCATCAGTAAAAGCTATCGCAGCCGGTCCGTCCCATGGTTCCATTATGGCAGCATGAAATTCAAAAAACGACCGTTTATCTTCACTGATATGATACCTTTGTCCGAATGTTTCCGGTACCATCATCATCATTGAGTGCTCTGCAGAACGTCCTCCCATACAAAGCAATTCAAAAACATTGTCAAATATTCCTGAATCACTGAGGTTTTTTTCAACTACAGGAAGCAACTTTTCTGTATCATCACCAAATAGTTTTGAGTGAATGTTCTTTTCACGTGCAGTCATTTTATTGATATTACCACGAAGAGTATTGATTTCACCATTATGTGCCATATAGCGGAAAGGTTGAGCTAAAGGCCAGGATGGAAACGTATTGGTACTGTATCTTTGATGAACCAGAGAGAAACAGCTTTTGAAATCAGGATCATTCAGATCCGGATAGAACTCTTCGAGCTGAGGCGCGACAAACATGCCTTTGTAAACAATAGTCTTCGATGAACATGAAGGTATGTACAAATCATCAATGGTAAACTGATGTATTCTGGCCTGCCGTTCAATACATTTTCGCGCCAGATACAGTTTGCGTTCCAGCTTGTTGCCGCCTGTTGATCCAAAAGAGATAATAGCCTGACAAATATACGGCATCGATTGACGAGCCATATCTCCGAGGCATTCAGGAAAAACCGGAACATCCCTGTAGCCAAGAATTTTTCCGCCTTCAGATAAAATAACAGAATTAATCAGTTTTTTTGCCTGGGTTTGACGGTTTTCTTCCCGGGAAAGAAAGAGCATCAATACACCGTATGAGCTTTCCTGCGGTAGAGGTATACTATTTTTTTGACATTCCTTTTGAAGAAATTTGTGTGGTATTGCAACCAGAATTCCCGCTCCATCACCTGTTCTTGAATCGCCGCCAATTGCTCCCCGGTGGGCCAGATTTTTAAGTACTGTAATACCATCAGTTACTGTTTGATGGGAATGCTCTCCGTTAACATTGACAACAAAACCCACTCCACAACTGTCATGTTCAAAAGCCGGATCGTATAAACCTGTCTCACTTAATTGTTCTCTGCAATTTAATTGGTCGCTGATTGATTGCACGTAAGAAACCTTTCTATGCAACTATGATTATTTGTAAAATTTACTACCAAAGTTGTTAAGTAGTTCATTGCTGTTTCTCATACGATTTCAGATGTTATTATCTATCAAAATTTCTCCCATAGTATGCAACAATTGTGCCATTGAATTGTATGGGATAAAATGTACTTATTTCTAACAGAAATCGTGTAGTCGGAACAAAGGTTATTAGTGAACGGTTGTATAATACAGATTTATTCAGTTTTTCTGTACAGAAATGTATCACAACTCGTTTTTTGTGTTTTTGAAGAGACATGAAGTGGAAGCGGGTGAAGTTTTATAAGAACAGATTTTTATTAATCAGTGATGCCTGATAAGAACAGATGACTGGCTTTGGGGAGTGTTTTGGAGTAATAAGGGGGGGGGGGATACCCTTAGAGGGCAGGGAATCACAGAATTGCGCAATCTGCATCTGAACACGACCTTATTATGGAATGTGAGATCAACCGTTTAATACTGTTAATTATTGATAAAGCTACCGCTTGATTGAAAATGGATTTATATTGAATCGGATTATCAATACAAAAATGTATTTTAGGGCTATAGTAGTACAAAATTGTATCGAGAAATTTTATACCTAAGTACACAAGAGCAAGTGTTAAATACGCTATTAATAGTTTAAAGATTAAAATATCAAGGGCTTATAAATCTTATAATAGTATAAACCGTAATTTTAATATTTGGTACACAACTTGCATATTAATGAGGTCGGAACAAAAATGTTCTTAACTGGATTCAAGGTTATTATTTTTTTGTTAAAAGATTTCAAAGCTGGATCTGAGCCGGCATAATCAGAAAGGTATTCTATGGGCAGTCGCAGTGAAGTAACACAATTGATAGAGGCAATGAAAATTAAAAAAGTTGTAGTTCCAACTCAGGTTTCGACTTATTTCGGAAAGAACACTTTCAGTGAGATCGCCATGCAAAAGCTGGTTTCACAAAAAACCTTTAAAGCATTTAAAGCGTGGCAGGAGGATGGTGTAATCATTACCAAAGAACAGGCAGACGAGATTGCTCATTCGATGAAAGAGTGGGCTATTTCATATGGTGCGACTTCATATACTCACTGGTTTCAACCTATGACTGGTTTGACTGCAGAAAAGCATGATTCATTTATTACTGTCAGCAATACAGGGAGTGTTATTGAAAAATTTTCAGGAAATAAACTGATACAAGGTGAACCGGATGCTTCATCATTTCCTTCAGGAGGAATCAGGGCAACTTTTGAGGCCCGTGGTTATACTGCATGGGATCCGTCATCACCGGCTTTCATAACTGAAGTTGACAATGGAAAAACACTTTGTATACCTACTATCTTTATTTCATACACTGGTGATGCCCTTGATAAAAAACTGCCGCTTTTAAGAAGTGAGAGCGCTTTAAGTAAAGCTGCTGTTGAACTTTTGAAACTTTTTGAATATGATACCAGATTTGTAGCATCTACCAGTGGTGCAGAGCAGGAATATTTTTTAATTGATGAAGCATATTACAGGATGCGACCAGACCTTTTGCTTACTGGTCGCACCCTTATCGGCGCATCATCACCAAAAGGTCAGCAGCTTGAAGATCAGTATTTTGGTTCTATAAAAGAGCGTGTACTTCATTATATGCATGATGTAGCAGTAGAAGCGTACAATCTTGGAATACCATTGACAACCAAGCACAATGAAGTCGCACCTCATCAGTACGAATTTGCACCAATTTTTGAGCAATCAAATCTGGCTGCAGATCATAATCAATTACTGATGAATATCATGAAAACCATAGCCCATCGTCATGGGCTGGTATGTCTGCTTCATGAAAAACCTTTTGCTGGTGTAAATGGCAGCGGAAAACATCTGAACTGGTCGATCTGTGATGATAAGGGAAATAATCTTCTGAATCCGGGAGAAACACCTGAAACCAACCTGATATTCCTTACTGTACTCTGTTCCGTTATTTATGCTTTGTATAATAATGCTGATCTTCTTCGGGCTTCGGTGGCTTCTGCAGGTAATGAACACAGGCTGGGAGCAAATGAAGCGCCACCAGCTATTATCAGTGTTTATCTTGGAGAACAGCTTTCAAAAGTTATTTCAATGATCGAAAATGGCAAAATTGTAGAAGCAAAAAAGCAGGATCTTATTGATCTGGGTGTAAAATTACTTCCAAAATTCATCAGAGATACAACCGACAGAAACAGAACATCACCCTTTGCCTTTACTGGACAAAAATTTGAGTTCAGGGCTCTGGGAAGTGCCATGAACATATCTACACCAATAGCAGTACTTAATACAATCGTTGCTGATGCTTTTTTAATTGTTACTGAAAGAATAAAAGAGGAACATAAAACAAATTCCAATTTCAACAGCGCTGTTTTAAAAGCTCTTTCTGGGGTTATAAAGGAATCAAGATCTGTATTATTTGAAGGAAATAACTATTCGGATGAATGGGTCAAGGAAGCACAGAAGCGGGGACTCCCAAACATCGCTTCTACACCTGATGCATTGAAAGCGTTTGTCAGTCCAAAAGCGATCGACCTTTTTGAACGTCATGGAGTATTAACCAATGTAGAACTAAAAGCCAGATATAATATCTGGCTGGAATTGTATGAGAAAGTAATTGATATTGAAGCCAGAACATTGAAAGAAATTGTAAATACACAGATTCTTCCGGCCGCTTATGAATATCAGTCCTCTGTTGCTTCAGGACTTGATACTTTGATTGATTTGAGCAAAAACGGAGCTGTCAAGTTTTCTGCGGATATAATTGAAGATAGAAAAGAGGCTTTTACAACAATTTCTGAACATATCTATTATGTTCGGAAAAACATGAAAGAACTGGAAAACATTTTAAACAGATCGGAATCCATGGGACTTGAAACCAAAACAGCATTTTTCTTTTCGGACTTGAAACCGCATATGGAACATATACGCAGACATGTAGATGCTCTGGAAAATATAATGCCGGATTCTATATGGCACCTTCCAAAGTACAGGGAGATGCTTTTTATCAGTTAATATTTTAACGCAAATACAATAACGGAAACCATTTAATGGAATTTAAAAACAGATAACTTTCAGATTGTACTTGTGGTAGTGAAGGTTTCATGCTTGTCTGATGATACAGACGGACAGCATGAAACCATTGTTTTATTGTTTACAAAGGAATTCTTTCAATCTGTTATATCAAGAATTGCCAGGAACTGTTTATATCAGCAGTAAATCTAAATTGCCGGACTCACACATCTCTGGTTTTACAGGCAGGTCTGTTTCTGAAAGAATGGGATAAAATAAACAACATTACAGACAAAAAGATATTTACTTAATAATACAAAACTGAAAGCCAATAGCCTGTAATTTGCAGGAAAAATTATTCTATTTCAAACAGGTCTTGCTTTGTTGCCAGTAAAAATCCATTTCTTCAAGCGTTGAAGACTGAACTGTTTTGCCGTTTTCCCTCAGTTTGTCTTCAATATACCTGAACCGTTTTTCAAACTTATGAATAGTTTTACGGAGGGCGTCTTCAGCGCTGATACCCGAATGACGTGCTACATTAACTAAAGAGAATAGTATGTCACCAAGTTCTTCTTCTGCATGATCAACCTCACCCAACATATAAGCTTCACGAAATTCATCAAATTCTTCTACAACTTTATCAAAAACAGGAGGCGCACTTTTCCAGTCAAAACCAGCCCGTGTTACTCGACGCTGGATTTTTTCTGCCCTGAATAATGCTGGAAGAGCTTCGGGAACAGCATCAACAAGATATTTCCTGTTTTCTTTCCCTTTTTCCTTTTTTTTGATAATTTCCCAGTTATGGATAACTTCAGATGAGTCCGAAACTGTAGTATTGCCAAATACATGTGGATGACGCCTGATCAGTTTTTCATTTATTTCTCTTGCCACATCTTCGATTGTAAAATGATCATTTTCGTCCGCTATTTGAGAATGGAGAATAATCTGGAGTAAAAGGTCACCCAGTTCCTCTTTCATTTTATAAGAATCATTTTCATCAACAGCTTCAAAAAACTCATAAGCTTCATCAAGCACGCATGATAAGATGCTTTTATGAGTCTGCTCTCGATCCCATGGACATCCATGAGGACTCCTCAACTGTCTGACTATATCTATAAGACGGTTTAGTTCTTTTCCCATTTATTTCCTTCCTGATATTTTGGCAGTTTTCAAAAATATAACCTGATTCCCGGACATTTACATGCTTCAGTACTATGGTAATCTCATGTTCTATTCGTTCCAGGATCCTTTACCAAAACGGGTTATTTCCGGAGTTTCACTTGTAAGATCAATAATAGTTGACCCTGTTGGATTCTCCAGAACTCCTATGTCAAGCAGTATGTCTGCATCGTTTGCAACGGCCTTTTTGACTTCATAAGGATCGCCACGCAGGTTTCCGGGAAGACTGATAGATGTATTGGCAATGGGTTCATCTAGTGCTGCAATCAGATCCATTATTACTTTGCAATCAGGTATCCTGATTCCGACCGTTTTCCTTTTAGGACAGATCTTTTTGGGTACCAGATTGGAAGCTGGTAAAATGAAAGTGTATGGTCCGGGGAGATATCGTTTCATAAGTTTAAAATTAGAGTTTGATAAACAGGTATATCTGGAGACTTGTGAAAAATCACTACAAAGAAATGAGAATAACTTTTTCTTATCTTTTTTGATGAATCGGCTTATTTTATCCAATGCCTGAGAATTACTGATTGCTGAACCAATACCATACACGGTATCGGTAGGGTATACTGCAATACCATTTTCCATTTTCAAGACACGCACTGCTGAATCTATAAAACGTTTCTGTGGATTGTCTGGATGAATATTATAAATAATCATACTGATCTCATCTTTTGCTGATTCAATTGAGATAAAGGTTTGACTGGGAACCGGTATAAATCAGTTTTGAAAGCCCTGTAAAAAATTTAGTATCATCTCTTAAAAAAGCTGTTTTTATACTCAACAGTTCAAGGGTTAATACCTCTGAATTTTATAATTTAAGGGCTTCTGCATGTAAAATGGTTCCGAATATTACGATTATTACTCTACAAAATTAACTCTCCATGAATGTAAAAATATAATTGTTGTCCAGATAATAATTACCAGTTTTTATCTGCACTGATATTAGTCTGTTATGCAGTATCATCAATTCGGAACTTAACAGGCATTGAATTGCAAATAACAGCATTTTCAGCCAAAGACAGTGAACCTGCTGATTTTGTCAGAAGGTTCGATTTGTAAGCAGTTTCGACCAGCAGGTTTTATAAAATGATTTAATCGGCTTTTTTACCAATTTTGCTCTATAATAGAGTCGGGGAACCTGTATTTGTTTACTGAATAGTTTTGAGCAGCTTGTATTCCATACTTAATAATCACAGACAGTTGACTTTTTATTTTTATAATCATAATATTGTAGATATCGACTATTAATTAAGAAGGGGGGGCAATTAGATGAGTACCACAGATTCAATTGCTTTGCAAATAGTAGTCAGGATGAATGATGGTGTTCCGATGATGGAACTGACTGGCCGTATAATTGATGCTGATGTTAAAAAATTTCAGAGGAGAATCGACCAGCTTTATAAGAAAAAATACAGCAGGGTTATACTGGACGTAAGCTGTGCAAATTTTATAGACAGCCATGGGTTAGGTACAATAGTTTATTATCATACCCTGATGCAGAAAGAAAATCGGGAATTGGTAATATGCAATACCAACCCCGATCGGAATTCTTATTTAAACCGGCTTTTTGAGCTGACAAATCTGGACAAGGTATTAAATATCGTTCCTCATCTTTAGCACTTAATTGAGTCTTAAAGTGCGGTAGAAATCCTTTCAAGAGCCTGTTGTACCCTCTCTTTCATATTGAAAGAGCTGATTCTTATGTATCCTTCACCACATTTTCCAAAACCGACTCCGGGAGTGCACACAACACCAGCTTTATTTAATAAAAGGTCAAAGAATTCCCATGAATCAGATTTACTGTTAATCCAGATATAAGGTGAATTGGTTCCTCCTGTACAGCAATACCCCAATTGGGTCATTTTTTCCAGTATTAATGCAGCATTTTCGAGGTAATAATCGGTTAATTCACGAACCTGTTTGTGACCTTCTTCAGAATATGCAGCTTCAGCAGCTCTTTGAACAGGATAAGAAACACCGTTAAATTTAGTCGATTGACGCCGGTTCCACAGGTCATGAAGAGAGTGTTTGTTACCTTCACTGTCAAAAATCATGCATGATTTGGGAACAACAGTGTATGCACATCTGGTACCTGTAAATCCAGCTGTTTTTGAAAAACTTCTGAATTCAACAGCAACATCCTTTGCGCCTTCAATTTCATAAATACTTTGAGGAATTGACGGATCACGAATAAAAGCAACATAAGCAGCATCATACAGTATTAACGCTTTTTCTTTTCGTGCATATTCTACCCATTCGCTTAACTGTTCTCTTGTAGCGATTGCACCGGTAGGATTATTTGGAAAACACAGATAGATCAAATCTACTTTTTTATCCGGTACTGAAGGGACAAAGCCGTTATTTTCAGTGCAATCGAGATAGTGAATACCACCATATCTTCCGTTTTCAAATGTTGATGTACGACCAGACATGACATTTGTGTCGACATATACAGGATAAACCGGATCTGGAACAGCTATATTGATATCCGCAGCAAAGAGCTCCTGAAAATTACCGGTATCACATTTAGCACCATCACTGACAAATATTTCATCAGCGCTGATATCTGCATTTCGAGTTTGAAAATCATTTTCCGCAATACATTTCCTTAGGAATTCATATCCTTTTTCCGGACCATATCCCCTGAATGAAGATTCGGCAGATAACTCGTCGACTGCGCGATGAAATGCATCAATACATGCTTGCGGCAATGCACGTGTGACATCTCCAATACCTAGGCGAATAATATCTGTTTCCGGATTTTCTTTTTGAAAAGCAGCAACTTTTCTGGAAATGTCCGAAAAAAGGTAAGATGATTTTAGCTTAAGATAGTTTTCATTTAATTTGATCATAAATCTCCTTAATTTGGAAAATTAATGTAATTAAATTAAGTATGATAATAGATAGTAATGGGTGATGTCAATACCTGTTATTGGAATATCATGAATATCAGTATTTATTGAGTGCTGATAAAACAGCTTTTTCAAGTTGTTCCGAAACAAAAGGTTTATGTATTATTCCTGCAATACCTTCGCTGAAGATTTTCTGCTGCTCTTTTTCTATTCTGTATCCAGTTGAAAGTAATACCCGGACATCTTTTTTAATTTCTCTAAGCAGTTTATAACATTCTATTCCGTTCATTTCCGGCATAATCATGTCTATTATAACAAGATCAATCTCATTATGGCTGGATTTGAACAGTTCTACCGCATTTTTCCCGTCAGTGCAGGTCATTACCCTGTAACCTGTCCATGAAAGCATCTCTTTGATCGCATCACGCATAAAACTTTCATCATCAACAACAAGAATACCGGTTTTTATCTTTTTAACAGGTTGTTCTGTTTTGATTTCAGAGTCAGTAACAGGTTTCACGGCCGATTCTATAGAGAATAGTTTTTCAACATGTTTTGATATCTTGGTTGCTGCTGAAATAATCATTTGGGAATACTTCCGAAGTTTGGGGTCGTGTTTGTATTTTTGACTTATAATATCTGCATAGCCGGTTATTACCCCGATTAAGTTATTGAAGTCATGTGCTGGTTTGCCGGCAGGATGTTCAGTTTTAGTTAAATTTAAAGTGGTGCTGTCCCTGGCTTCGGTTGCTTCAGAAATATCTCTGATAATACACATAAAAACAGTCTTTTGCTCAAATTCCAGTTTTGACATATTGATTTCTGTGAAAAGTGCAGTGCCGTTTTTCTTTATCATTACAGTTTCAAATCTGTTAATAGTTTTATTGCTATTGCAGTCTGAAACAAAGAATTGAAAATCTGTATATCTGTTTTCGTCTAAAAGGTTGAAAATGCTGATATCTGTAATTTCTGATTCGCAATCGAAACCTAAAAACCGGGAAAGTCTTGAATTTGCAAAAAAAACTGAACCAGTTGAATCAAAAAGAAGAACTGCTTCCGGAAACTTCAACAAAAGTTCCTTGTATAGCTTCTCATTTTGTTGAAAAAATGCTTTAATAGGTGATTCCTTTTTGATCATGTTTTAACCGGAATTAATTTTAGAAAATCGTATTTATGAATTTATTTGAAATAGTGTACTGTGTTTGCTTCTTATTATGCATTGAAGTGAGATATTATGTCAATCAAGTTTATAATTAGTTGACCTTGAATGCAAGTTTTTAAATTCTAAAATTGTTTATCTGAAAGAACCAGTGAAGATAGTTTGTGAGCGTATGAATTCACAAAAAGAATGTTTTTGGTTTTGTGCTTTTTTAGGGGATTAATCTTAGGATACTTGAAAGCCAGCAGTAAGGAAATCTTTACTGTATCCATACTAAAATCTCCTCAGGAAATCTGTAAATTAGTCGAACAGGAGATCTCCTGAGGTGTTTTTTGTGAAGTTATTTTTGTTACATGAAAGCGAATCCCAGACGGAGAGAGTGTGCCCTTGATGAATAATTGCGTAAGCATTCTGCTCCTCCCCAGTAATACTGAAGCATTATCATTGGTGCCCATGATGTACCTGCACCGTAAAACGGGTTAAGGTAAAGTGATGTCTCTACATTTGTAAAAGTTGCATCACGCAGCCTGAAGTGTGCATCAATGGATGTACCCCACGCTAATTCATCATTTTTATGATGGTAATAGGCAAGTTTGACAGCCCCGTTACCAGCATAATCCATAATGTCTCTGTTGTTTTCATTGATTCCAAAACCACGCCAAAATGATACAGAGAAGAAAAAGTCTGTCAGGCAATTTTCGCCGATTTCAAGTGCTCCAGTCAATTTGTTCCAGCTCTGGCCTGCATCACCTGCAAGTCCGTTGGTTTCATGTGTAAGACCTGCTTTAAAACGGGGGACATAAGGTATATTGTCATATTCTGTGCGTAAATCGAGATAAGTAAAGATTTCAGGTTTCATGTCATTACTGTAACTGGCTGCATTGTGTCCCCAGAGATTGATAAGCGTATTTTGTGCATATTTAAGATAAAGGCCTGATAATCCATAGCCATAACCAAACAATTTGTAATAAACACTTAACCTGAATTTAACCTGATTATCTTTTCTGGTTAAAATTCCATTTCCAGAACTCTGATCTGAACCAAAACCTGTAATGATATAATTAGGCTCGTCAAGACCAAATCTTGATTGATTGTTATAGGTTTGTGCAAGGATTACAGATGTTAATAATAGAAAGGTGAGTGAAGCTTTCATTGGTCCTCCTTTAAGATACTGAATAAACTACGGTGCTGATGTGAGCCCTCCAGAATTACTCGATGTGCAAATAAAAGGCCATTAAAAACAGCTGGGGAGAATGAACAATAAATTGAATGGAGAAGCGATAATTTGTCCTGATACAGGTATGTCAAGAATTATTATACGAAAACATTTATTCTGGAACGTAAAAAGGAATATCCTGAGAAGAGTACTGAATACACAGATTTATTTTGCAAAAACAATAATATTCTGCTTGGTTATTCTGTATAAAAGATTCTGATTTTATTACACACTACCGATGCTGAAAAAAGAATGCAGGAGGTAAGGTAAACTGAACGGGAAGGAATTTTATTATATGCAGGATATGTGTTACATCAGGATAAAAAATTATATTACCTGAATAGTAATGATTCCTTTACGCGAGTCTTTTTCGCGTACATTAATATTTAGAATCAGATCCAGAACGCTTGATATGAAGTTATAGGATAACGATAACGATAACGACAACGATTGTATTTTCTTCATTTACCATTCATAATTCACCATTACCTTATGACCTTCACAGCAATAAAACCCTTTCTGCGGTAGTGCCGCTCGTGCAGCTCATTCCCGCACTGCGGGACAAGCTGTAAATTAATTATCTCCAAGGAGTTATTTAATGTTTTTATACACCAGCAAGTATTTCTTCGTTTTCGAGTGAAAGATAAACAACTCCCCCGATTATTCCGTATCTGTTTTTACCGGTTTTAAACCGAAAGAATCCTGAGGCATTTACTGCAAAATTTTTGTTACCATTAATAATGGTGCCATCAATGATTGGCTCAATGTTCAGATACTCCATTTGCCACTCTTTAGTAGCAGGGTCATTAATTATCAGAATGTCTGAACTGTTTTCATTCTTGTATCCTGAAAGAGTGACCCAATGGCCACCTGTTTTTCGATACTCATTTGTATCAGGGTCGTATCTGTACCATCCTATGTTCAACCATGCAGCCCTTAATCCTTTGGTATATTTGATAATCTGATCAAGATCAGGAAGAGAGTCGCCACTGAATTTATCACTAACAGTATACATGCCCTCAAAAAACAGCAATCCATCAACACCTTTTTCATCAAGATACTTTTTTAATCCTCGACATAAATCCTGTACAGTTGATCCGATAGAGCGTGTGTTCATGTATTCTTTTGAGGCTAGTTTTTCTATGATGTTATGCTGGTCGAGAAGATCATTTCCGCTTGACGGGACAAGTGAAGAAACGCCGTTTTTGCTAAGCCAGATAAGTGAATTTGACACTGCTACCGGACCACAGTGCATGGAACCATTTAGCGGATAGGTACCGAAGCGGTTTTCTTTCTGGTAATAATCGGGTATCGAAGATATTCTTTTGTAATCAGGTGATGAAAATGTGTGAACTTTTGATTGTTTTGTAACAGGTGAGGATTCTGTCAGAGCAATAGTAAAAAAAAGCAAAAATAGAATAACTGATTTCATATTTAAATTATGTGTGTAACTGAATATGCCTGTTCTCTGTTCTGATTACTATTCCCTAATTAAATACCTCTCGCCGTCAACCGACAGGAGTGTCTGTGCATTTTCTCCGCTTCGTAGGGATTCAGGATTCGCAAGTGGCTGACCACTTTTGCAGTTTAGTGTGAAATGTTTAATTGTCTGATGTAATGTAAATATCTTTATCCTTTTGTAATTACTATATAGATAAGGCAAACAGTAACGGTAAGCTGTTTGTTTACCGTTTCATACTGATAGAAAAGCCAAAACTTGTTTTTGAAATGAGTCTGCATTTATATTGCGATTTTTTCAAACACTCTGCCTGTATTCGATATCATAAATTCATTCAATCTGAATAAAGATAAACGATTGATTAAGAACTAAGCAGTGGGATACAATGTTTTGGTATGGAAATACGGTTTTGAAGAATTATTATTGGCAGGATAAATAAAAAAAATGAGACTCACTTTACCCTAAAGTGAGTCTCGTATTATTCATATGATTTGTCAGCAGCTTATCATTGCATTTCTTCCTGCGGCTGCTCCTCGGGTTTTTGACCATTTTGTTTTTTCTCACCCTCTCCAGCAGCACCACCCTGACCGGCAGGAGCGATCATTACAGCTGTTTTTCTTCCATTTTCAGTTGTATATTGGACTTCAACATCCTGTCCCTGCATTTGAGACAATTCATCAAGACTGATATTAAGCTGCTGTTCATCGAAGTAGATCGTATCTGTTCCTTCCTGGGTTTCCAGTGTGAAATAACCTTCTTCTATATTTATTTCCTGAATAGTTCCCTGAGTACTCATCATTTCCTGTTGTCCGGCTGCACCACCCTGATCCTGTTGCTGTTGTTGAGATGTATCGCCAGCAGCAAATACCATGGCTGTACAAGCTAGTGCTGTAAAAAGAACTTTTTTCAGCATAATTTCCTCACTGTTTTAAGTTGTATTATATTAAACATTAAACAAAGGAAAACACAAATGACTTATTCCTGAATGGTATTTGTGTTCATCAGTATAACAAAAACAATTACTATGCCATCATTGAGCAGATAGTTTAACCGATTGTCATTAAATGTGTTGAGGGCAATTTGAGTTCTCTATTTCGGAAAGCTGAAAATGTGAAAACATATTACAATAATATATCTTGCATAACAGATAAACCAGCTTGGAGACGACTAAGGCCATATATAACTTGGCAATTATCGCCAAAAAAGAGTTATTACCGGGTCTATTGTTGTCGAAACTACAACAAGGCTTTCTGCTTACTGCTCAAACCAGGCTGTTATGCCAATATACGCGAAAAGAACTCGTGTAAAAGGGAGGTGAGCTGATCTGATATAATTCAGGCAAGTTTATGTGCCCCGGAATAACTGTGAGAAAGATAAATGAATCCTTTGTCTGTCAAAAATCAAAATTTCTCTGTAAATTTACATGGAATCAGATTTTTTATTGGATCATAACAGGAAATTAATTTAAATTATAATTAACTGATATTCTTTGGAGCGTAATGCCGGTATAGTGAGCCAAAATCTGCAATATCTATTCTAACCTTTACGCAAGTCTATTTTAGACTTTGACAATGGTTTTGGACATACCTTGCAGGCTGATATGTCTTTGCACAATTCCAGGGAGATAATTACACCTTGGCTCGGGTCTGCATAACAGGTATGTGTCATCAATTTCCGGTAAGGCTAATTGAGTTCCTGTTCAAAATTCCAAAAAAGGTTTTAATGGCACACAATCAGGTTGCACTAATAAAACAAATTACTACAATTTATTAAAGGAGGAGGCCAATGTTTTCACATCTGTTTTCTGAAGGCATTATAGGGAACATGAGAACCAGGAACCGGATAGTCATGACTGCGATGGGAAATCATTTGGCAAATTCCGATGGTAGTGTTTCAGAAAGGGATATAGCCTTTTATAGCGCGCGGGCTCGTGGTGGTGTCGGGCTTATCATTACAGAGTGTGCAATTGTTGATGGATTAAGAGGCAAAGGGAATAATAACCAGATATCAGTTGCTGATGATAAATTATTACCAGGCTTGAACCGTCTGGCACAGGAAATTCATAAATATGACTGCAAAATCTGTGTCCAGATTTATCATCCGGGCAGACAAGGTATAAGTGCAATTAATGGTAATTTACCTTTATCAGCTCCCAGTGAGGTTGAATGCAAAGCGGTACACCAGCCTGTAGCAGCAATGACCACACTGGAGGTCGAAGAGATGGTCGAGAAGTTTATTCAAGCTGCAGTGCGGGTAAAAACAGCTGGTTTTGACGGAGTTGAAGTACATGGAGCACACGGATATTTGATCAATCAATTTTTAAGTCCTTATACAAATTTACGTCAGGACCGTTATGGTGGAAGTTTTGAAAATCGACTGCGATTTTTGGATGAAATCGTAAGAGGAATCAGAAGCTCGTGTGGGAGTGATTTTCCGATAATTGTTCGTTTATCAGTGGATGAATTTCTGGAAACTACTGGCCTGCCAGGCAAGGGGTTGCATCTGGAAGACGGAGTAAAAATCGCAAAGTATCTTGAAAAAGCAGGTGTAGATGCAATTAATGTAAGTTCAGGTATTTACGAAAGCATGAATGTAGCCTGGGAACCATTCTCTTTTGAACAGGGATGGAAATTGTATCTGTCGGAAGCTGTTAAAAAAGCTGTAAGAATACCAGTTATTGGAGTTGCATTATTTCGGGATCCCGAATTTGCTGATAATGCACTGGGCGAAGGAAAGCTTGACTTTATTGGTTCAGCCAGACAGCATTATGCAGATCCGCAATGGCCCAACAAGGCTAAAACCGGGCAAAAAGGAGAAATTAGAAAATGTATCTGTTGCCTTCATTGCATGGAAACTTTAATGTCGGCTGATATCAGTCCAACACCTTGTCAATGTGCAATCAATATTCAAAGTGGACGGGAAATAGAATATAGTGATATTAAAGAGAATGGCGAGAACAGGGTAGTAGCTGTAATAGGAGCGGGACCTGCTGGTCTGGAAGCTTCAAGGGTATTGGCAATGCGTAAGTTTAGACCTGTAATATTTGAAAAAACCGATAAACCAGGCGGGCAGTTGGAATTTGCCAATAAACCGCCAAAAAAGGAAAAAATAAACTGGCTGATTGAGTATTTGAAAAATCAGACAGCTAAGCTGTCTGTAGAAATCAGGTTTAATACATTACCTACTGTGGAGATGCTAAAAGAAATTGATCCATATGCAATATTTATTGCTCAAGGTTCAAAACCGGTTATGCCGCAGTCTATTCCGGGGATAAACAGTAAGACTGTATACAGCAGCATGGACATTCTTGATGGAAAAGTGAAACTAACCGGTAAAAATGTGGCTGTTATCGGTTCTGGTATGACAGGTTTGGAGACCGCTCATTTGTTAGCTGAAAACGGAAATAAGATAAGTATCTTTGAAATGGAGCAGACTATTGGACAAGGTGTTTATTTTCAATATCTGATGGATATCATGAGTCAGATCAAAAAATTAGGCGTAAAGCTATATCCTGAACACAAACTGACAGAGATAAAAAATAAAACTGCTGTGTTTGAAATAGTCAGTAGTGATGAAACAAAGGAGTACACATTTGATGATATCATAATTTCTGTTGGAGTTGTTCCTAATCGAGAATTAACAGAAGAAATACAGTCGCTGTTTGACCGTGTTTATATTCTGGGGGATGCTTTAAAAGCAGGGCGGATCAGAAATGCAATGGAAAGTGGATTTTTAACCGCATATAATTTATAAACTTTAAAAAAGGAGTGACTGTTATGGGAAAATATGCCCAGACATGTCCGGTTATTTTTGGCGCAGGCACAATAAGCTTATTGGGAGAAGAAGTTAAAAAATTAGGGTGCACAAAGGTAATGGTGGTATCTGATGAGAATATCAGCAAACTGGAATCTTATGACAAAGGTAAAAAGAGTTTACTTGATGCAGGTTTGAAAATTGTCGAGTTTACAAAAGTTTTACCGGACCCGCCGGATTATATCATAAATGAGGGAGGAGAAATTGCAAGAACTGAACAAATTGACGGAATAGTGGCCATTGGGGGAGGAAGCCCTATGGATGCTGCAAAAGGAATTAATGTCTTGATCAATAACCCGGGTACAGTTAATCAATATTTTGGAAATCCTTTTTATAACCCAGGTGTTCCGGTTGTGATGGTAGCAACAACAGCTGGTACAGGAAGTGAAAGTACTTCTATTGCAGTTATCACAGATACTGTCAACAATGTAAAAAATTCTGTTATTGTTAATTCAACTTTGGGTATTTTAGATCCCGAAATGACTGTAACTGTTACTCCAGCTTTGACAGCTGCAACAGGAATGGACGCTTTTGCCCATGCTGCTGAAGCGATAACAGCTAAAATCTCAAACCCGAAATCGGAACTGTTGGCAAAAGAAACAATAAAAAAAGTAACAGCTAATCTTCCACTTGCAATTGCTGATGGGAAAGATGTAAAGGCTCGTAGTGAACTTTTACTGGCCAGTAATTTTGCCGGAATAGCTTTTAATGATGCTTTAGTTCATTTGGGGCATGCAATTGCACATTCAGCAGGGTCAAAATTTCATCTTACACATGGTGTGGCTTGTGCTTTTGCGCTGCCAGAAGTAATGAAATATGCTGCTGGTATTGATAGCGAAAAAGTAAAAATCGTTGGAGAGGCAATGGGTATCAGTTTTAGCGGTAAAGAAAGCAGTGCAGAAACAGGAGAAATCGTTGCCGATGCAATCAGGAAATTTTT
>DATGNN010000139.1:0-11357 GCA_035306725.1 Chitinispirillaceae bacterium
TTCAAGGAAAAATGAAGCCTTTGTAGAAGTAAATTGCTCCAGCCTCAAAGGTGAACTCCTCCGAAGTGAACTTTTCGGCCATGCAAAAGGTTCTTTTACTTCAGCAATCAAAGACAGGTCTGGTCTTATCGAAGTTGTTGATGGCGGGACACTTTTTCTTGATGAAATTGGTGATATGGATCTGGAAGTCCAGGCACAATTATTAAAAACTATTGAAGAAAAGTCCTATAGAAGAATTGGAGAAAATAAACTTCGTACAAGTGATTTTCGCCTGATTTGCGCAACTAATCGTAATCTGACTGAAGCATCCATGAACGGTTCTTTCAGAAAAGACCTTTATTACCGCATTTGCATTTTTCCGATTCATCTTCCCCCAATGAGAGAAAGAATAGATGATATGCCAGGGCTTATTAAAAACATTTTAACCAGTTTTGGATATGATAAATTTCCTCTCAGCAAAAAAGTAACTGACATTCTTCTGGAATACCCATGGCCAGGTAATATCAGAGAACTTCGCAATATGCTTGAAAGGGCTCTTCTTCTATCTGGAGGTGACCAGTTAGCTGTTTCACATTTTCCTGGTCTTGACAAACCGGTTCAATTCAGTGAAGAAAATGCAACCGAAATATGGAATCTTGAGGAAATTGAACGTAATCATATTCTTGAAGCTCTCAAACATTTTGGAGGCGATAAATACGAAACAAGCAGTGCTCTGGGTATTTCTCTTTCGTCTCTATACCGAAAACTCGATAAAATACAGCAACAACAAACTCCAGCTTAACAATTAGCATATCCGGATATTAAAATTTATATGCAGATAAGCCAGAATACAATAACTCATGAAATTTACAAGAAATATATCCATACTGTTTTCAAATTTAGATCCGGAAACTGTATAACAGAATCTGTTTTTCCACTTCTCACTTTGAAAATCCTTTCTCAATTTGGGAACAATGCTTTTCTTGTAATAATCAGATCTGTACTTGTTTAAACCTGAATTAGTAATTTGATACTATAAATTGTAAAATTAAAACGTTTGAAATTCTTCTTATCTTTTGGGCAAGTTCAAGTCCTCTAAAAATAAAATTGTATTTCAGGTATAAATCTGTCCATAATTAATCAGTGTACAAACACTTCAAACTTTATTAGAAGTGCAAAAAGTTAAAAACTGCCGCTTTGATTTCATTTTGTTGATAAAGTCGTTTTTCTCAGGCTAAAATTGTGTCTGCCTTACTTACGCATACTCATGTGCAGTTCAAAGCATAAAGCTGATACCTGCTTTGAACATTTATTGGAACCAAACGTTTCCAGAAAATTTAATGGCATAATTTTTGATTTTATTTCCTTCATTACACTCGGTTTCGAAATTACCAAACAACCAATAAAAAGATTGGGGAACATTCATGAATAATGAAAGATACCTTGATTTCCTGAAATTTGCACTTTATAGAATAATTGAAACGGCAACTCTTTACGAAAACCAGGCAAAAAAATGTAAAAATTCAAAAAACAAACTGTTTCTTTATTTCCTTGCAGGAAAAAAAAGAGTACAACACGTAGTACTTGAAATGATTGCAATCAATAAAAAAAGTAAATCAGTGTCTTTAATTGATTATGAAAAAATCAGATCATCACATTCAAACAGTAAAATATGCCTTTCAGAACTATCTTCAGACCAGATTCTTTCTTACGCCCATGAAAGAGCACAAAAAGACTTGAATCTTTATCTTAGCCTTGCTACACTGGAAGAAGACCTAAATACGAAAAAATTGCTTATATCCCTTTCAAAACTGACAAAAGATTTTATTCAGGACATTACTGCAGGATATCCTAAATTTTCTGCTGATTGTAAAAATCAAACCTCACCGGATATAAAGATAAGAAACAGAATCCAGGTCGGTGTTGCTGGTTAAGCTATGTCAGAATGCATTACAAATCGAAACAATTTGCATTCAGTTTTCAGGAAAGCTGGCTGATTTTTTCCTTTTTCCTTTTTCTGTCATTTGAACAATATTTTTTTTCAAACAAAATTGCATCCGAGTTACATGCTAATTCTATACTAATAAGCACAGTTGCTGTAATTTTATTTACGATTTCTTTACTATTGCATGAATTGGGGCACCTGCTTGCTGCAAAAAAACTAAACCTGTTTTCATTACAATGTTATTTTTTTCCTTATGGATCTGTCTATCCTGAAAACATCTTTGATAATTTTGATATAAAAACAATCTTGTTTGCATTTGCAGGACCGTTTGCCAGTGGACTTTGTGCACTTTTGTGGCACATTACTTATGAAGCCGGTGTGTATTTCCGGATTCCTTATGAAATTATTTCTTTATTAGACAGCATGGTTACAATAAATATTTTGATTTTTGCAATCAACCTGTTGCCGATTTATCCTCTGGATGGCAGCATTGCAGTAAGAACAGCCCTGATAATGAGTACCGGCAACAAGAAATTTGCCTTCAAATCTGTTGTTTTTTGCGGAACTTTTTTTTCTGTACTTATAACATTTACAGGAGTGTATTCAATCTGTAAAGGTACATTCATACCTGGCTTATGGTTTATATTTACTGGAATACTCATTTATGAAGGTTCGTTAACAGTTGACAATAAACAACAGTTTCGCAATATGCTGAAAGGTGATAAAGTCTATGAATATATGAGAAAAAACCCTATTACCGTCCCAGCCAATCTGACCCTTGCCGAATTTGTCTTTGAATATATTCATCGTTATCAGACAGAATTTTTCCCTGTCATGGCTAATTCATGCCTCATTGGCTCAATTTCATCCCAAAGTCTAAAAAAGGTACCCTCAAAACTCTGGCAACACCTTCATGTCAAAGATATTACAGAATTACTAAGCGAAGAAAATTCTGTAACTCCGGCATCTGATGTTATTGATGCGCTTACCATTATGTGCAAATGTTCGCGTACACGTATTCTTGTTGTAAATAACGGAATCCTTGAAGGTGTACTTTCGATAAAGGACCTGATCAAATACTTACCTGTAAAAGATTTCTGAACCACTCTCCAGATCTGGCTTTTGAGGTATACTGGATCATATCTCCTCAATTATGCTTTTCGCAGCAATTTTTCCAGCACCCATGGCAAGAATGACAGTTGCAGCTCCGGTAACGATATCGCCTCCTGCATAAACTTTTTTCATTGAAGTTTTTCCATTGCTTTGATCAGCTTCAATTGTACCCCATTTCGAAACTTTCAGTTGGGGAGTACTTGAAGGTATCAATGGATTAGGTTTATTTCCGATTGCAATTATAACCACATCACAATCAAGCTCAAATTCACTGCCCGCTACCGGTTTTGGAGATCTTCTTCCCGAATTATCCGGTTCTCCCAGTTCCATTTTAATACACTTGATCTTTTGAACGAAACCATCATTATTGCCTTTTATTTCTACAGGATTACACAGCAAATGAAACTCAATTCCCTCCTCTTTTGCATGATGAATTTCAGCTTTCCGTGCCGGCATTTCTGTTTCGCTTCGCCTGTATACGACCATCGATTTTTCTGCACCAAGCCTTAATGCAGTGCGTGCAGAATCCATTGCAACATTTCCACCGCCAACAGTAACTACGCGCTTCCCTTTCATAATTGGCGTATGTGCGTTATTCTGAAATGCTTTCATGAGATTACTTCTTGTTAAATACTCATTAGCTGAATATACACCGATAAGATTTTCACCCTTTATATTCATAAATGAAGGCAATCCGGCTCCTGATCCCACAAATACGGCACAAAACCCCTCTTCATTTAACAGGTCATCAATTGTTGCAGTTTTTCCAACAATAAAGTTTTTTTCGATCCTGACTCCAAGTTTTTCCAGATAACCGATTTCCTGACGCACGATCTCTTTTGGAAGACGGAATTCCGGTATACCATAAACAAGAACACCACCCGGCTCATGAAGAGCCTCAAAGATTGTTACATCAAAACCATCTTTAACCAATTCACCTGCACAAGTAAGCCCGGCAGGCCCCGATCCTATAACTGCTACTTTTTTCCCATTAGGCAGTTTTTTTTTCGGAATGGTTTCTTCCCCATGCTGTCTTTCCCAATCCGCAGCAAAACGTTCCAGATTACCAACAGCAACCGGATCACCTTTCTTACCCAGAATACATTTACTTTCACATTGTTCTTCCTGTGGACAGACACGTCCGCATATTGCAGGCAGGGCATTTGTTTCTTTAAGTTTTTGTGCAGCTTCTGCAAACTTTCCCTCTGCTATAAGCCCTATAAATTCTGGGATTTTTACATTCACCGGACACCCTTGAACACAGAGAGGTTTTTTACATTTCAAACATCGTTGAGCTTCAGCAACAGCTTCCTCTTCTGAATAACCAAAAGGTACCTCATTGAAATTCCTGCTTCGTTCAAAGGAATCCTGCTCACGCATGGGAATACGATGAAAACGTTTTTCTGTAGTATTCTGTGAAGTATTCATTATCTGACACCTTCCATTTTGCATACATGGCTTTGCTGAGCTTTCGATTCAAATGCACGATAACTGTTAAGCCTCTTGATCATTTCATCCCAATCGATACCGGAAGCATCAAATTCCGGTCCGTCTACACATGCAAACCTGGTTTTGCCACCCACTGTTACCCGACAACCACCGCACATACCAGTACCATCAATCATAATGGGGTTAAGTGATGCATATGTTTTTATTCCAGCCTTTACAGTTAATGCAGTTGTCACTTTCATCATAATGACCGGACCAATTACGAATGCAATATTGAAACGTTCTCCCCTGTTCTGAAGATCATCAAAGACATCCGAAACAAAACCTTTAGACCCCATCGAACCATCATCAGTTGTAACCAGAACCCTGTCAGATTTCTCCTGCATCTCATCATGAAGTATCAGCAAATCCTTTGTTCTTGAACCAATAATGGTTGTAATCTCATTTCCAGCATTCTTCAATGCACATACTATAGGGTACAATGGAGCTACACCAACTCCACCACCAATACAGAGACATTTACCGAAATTCTCGACATGTGTTGGCTTTCCCAATGGTCCAGCCAGGTCCTGTACCGATTCTCCTTCAGACAACTCCGAAAGTATTAATGTAGTTCTTCCAACAACCTGAAAAATAATTTCTATCCACCCTTGCGCTTCATCAGCATTGGCAATAGTGAGAGGTATTCTCTCTGTATCATTTGAAGGTCTTAAAATAATAAACTGGCCGGCTTTTCTCTTGCGGGCAATCCTTGGTGCATCCAATCGAAATCGCCATACCAGCTCCGACAGTTTTTCTTTCCTGATTATTTTGGCCATAGTAGTTTTCTCCCTAAATTATCCGGTTCAGGAGCATTTTTATTATAACCTGTTAGACAATAACTCTTTTATGGAAGTTATTTAAAGGTATTGGTCATTTTAAAAACACAGCAGTATTAAAAAAAATACCCGTTCCTGATTTCTCAAGCCGGGTATAAAATTCACAAAATTATAAGAGAATGGTTCTCTTTGGCTATATCCAGTTTTACACACCTGGTCTATTTGAATCCTTTAGACTGTAACTTTCAAACCGGCTTCTTTTCTGATTAATTCGACCATATTCGTGTTTTCCCAGGTAAAATCAGGAAGTTCACGTCCAAAGTGACCATTTATTGCTGTTTTGCGATAAATTGGCCGTTTCAGATTTAACTGTTTAATAATAGAAGATGGACGAAGATCAAAAATTTTCATGATAAGTTCACATATTTCATGGTCTGATATTTTTCCGGTTCCAAAAGTATCTACATGAACTGATAATGGATAAGGTACCCCGATAGCATAGGATAACTGTATTTCACAATGTGTTGCCAATTCTGCGGCTACGATATTTTTTGCAACCCAGCGGGCAGCATAAGCAGCACTTCTATCCACCTTTGAAGGATCTTTTCCGGAAAATGCGCCACCACCATGAGCACCATAACCACCATATGTATCAACGATTATTTTTCTGCCTGTTACTCCGGAATCTCCATAAGGCCCACCAATAACAAATCTGCCTGTAAGATTAATGTGATATATGGTTTTATTATCAAGTAAATTAGCGGGTATTACTTTTTTAATGATTTTTTCAATCATGTCATTTTTGATAGTTTCATACTCTACATCTTCGTTATGCTGAGTAGAAATAACTACAGTATCAATGCGAACCGGTTCCAGATCATCATATTCAACAGTCACCTGTGACTTTGAGTCGGGTCGCAGATAAGGTATTTCATTATTTTCTCTTGCTCTTGTCAATTCCTCAACCAGTCTGTGGGCATAATAAATAGCAAGCGGCATATAAGTATCGGTTTCATTACAGGCGTATCCAAACATAATACCCTGGTCACCAGCCCCCTGTTCCTGATGAAGGCCCTGGCCTTCAGTAACTCCCTGAGAAATATCAGATGACTGCTGATGAAGAGAGACCAGAACACCACAACTGTCTGCATCAAAACCTAATGCGGAATCTGTATAACCTATTTCACGAATGGTTTTTCTAACCAAAGTTTGTACATCAACAACTGCTTTACTGGTTATTTCTCCGGCAACTACTACCAGACCAGTTGTTACCATGGTTTCACACGCAACACGTGATTCCGGGTCCTGATCAAGCATGGAATCCAGAATGGCATCAGAAATCTGATCACAGATTTTATCGGGATGGCCCTGAGAGACACTCTCTGAGGAAAAAAAACGACGCATCAACCCTCCAGGAAAATGTAAATTAATTACTAATCAGTATTAAAAAGATTTAAAAAATATATATAGATAAGGAGTATAACAAGAAATTATGTACATGCTATATCAGCTCAATAAGAGGCACATCTCTTTTTTTGGCCATAGCAGCCAGATCATTATACTCAATTTTACTGAATGAGTAGCCTTTATATGTGCATTTCTTCTCTTTTACCTGCACTCCATCCATTTCTCTGATATTGTTGCTCCTCTCATATATTACCCTGTTCACTTTTTGAACCCTTACTCCTAAAGATCTCGTTTCAATAAGTACCAGATCAATTAAATCCCTGCAATCGGACTCTTTTGCCATAACCGAAAGTCTGTATCCAGGCCTCCCCTTTTTCATAAAAACAGGAATCCAGGACACATCCAAAGCTCCTTTTTCAAGAAGTACTCCAGCTGCATGACCCATTACCTCTCCACTAATATGGTCTGTATCTGTTTCTATTAGACATATTGTATCGGTATTTACACCATCTGAACCATCTTCAATCAGAAACGAACGAATTAAATTAGATCGTTGTTCGAACTCCTTTGTACCAGATCCATACCCGGAAACCAGAATCTTTCCTTTTTTGGGTATATCGGTCTGTTCCCCCAGAGCGGTAAGGATCGCAGCTCCTGTTGGAGTAAGCAGTTCTGATTTAATATCAAGAGTTTCCACCTTGTACCCTGTAATCATTCGGGCTGTCGCAGGAACAGGTATCGGCATAATTCCATGAGCAGCTTCAGTAAAGCCATGACCAACCGTTAGTGTTGAAAACTGGATTTCATTAACCTTTAAATATTCAAGTGCGGTACAAAATCCGAAAACATCAATAATTGTATCAAGCGCTCCAATCTCATGAAAATGGACCTTGTCTACAGTAGTCCCATGAACAGCAGCTTCTGCTGCTGCAAGCCTTTGAAATACTTTCTCACATTTTTTTTTAACAGATTCACTAATTGCAGCATTTGATATTACTTTTATAATATCTTTAAGATGTCGATAATCTGATGCCTGTTCGAACTGAGGATCAATGTGCACACATATTATACCCTTACGTTTAACCTTGTTTACCTTAACAGTAACCTTCTCGATATCCAGCTTTAAAAGCTGCTCATTGAGATATTCAACAGGCAAACCGATATCAATTAATGATGATAGCAGCATGTCACCACTTGCACCACATAACAGATTGAAATACAGTGTCCTCATATATTTTCCATTTGATTGAAAGGTAATTAATTTATTAGTTTTTTTGCTGTTTTTATTGTTCATTACCTGAATAGATCGATTCAGATAATAAAAAAAGTGAGAAATAACAGCAGATAAAATAAACAATTTACATAAATCGTTGTAACATATTATGAAATCAAAATCAATTTTTTAAAAATATTCTCTCCCGTGTATGTACTTTCGACACTGGAGAGAAAAATATTCTAAACACCAATCCCGGGGAATAATAAACAGTGACAAAAAATTCTTTAACTGGCAGAGTCATTGAAGAGCAAAAAAGCTACTTTCTGATCGACCTGCCCCAGGGACGTATTCGAGCAGGTATACGTGGATTATTAAAAAAAAAGAAAACCAGAATCTGTTCCGGTGATATGGTTGATGTAGAGTTTATCAATCTTGAGCCGCCTGAAGGTATTATAACCGGATTGCATGAACGGAAAAACTTCCTGCCACGACCAGCACTGGCAAATATTGATTATGTTTTTTTTATACATACAATAAAAGAACCACCTCTTGACCTTGAGGCTCTTGACCGATTTTTATTTTCAGCCGAAGTATATACATTTAAACCTTTTATCGTTTTCAATAAAATCGATCTGCATACCGAAAACGACATGCTGAAGATTGATGAAGTTACCACTATTTACAAAAAAATCGGATATCAGGTCATTCACACATCCGCATTTACAGGAGATGGAATCGAAAACCTTGTAGCACTTTGTAAAAATCACATTTCCGCATTTACCGGTTTATCAGGAGCTGGTAAAAGTACACTTCTTTCAAAGATTTTTCCTGATACGGATTTCAAAATAGGAAACATTTCGGATCATACACAAAGAGGTACCCACACTACCACAAATATTACTCTTCATCACCTGAAAACGGATGGATATATTGCAGATACCCCAGGATTATCTTTTATCAACATTCCGGAAATTCCTGAAGAAACTGTGGTAAACTATTTTCCTGAACTGCACTCAAAAATCGGACAGTGCAGATTTAACAATTGTACACACAATGGAGAACCTGGCTGCATTATTGATAAATTACTCCAAAAAAACGAATTATCCTTTTCAAGAATACTCAATTATCGCAAAATTTATAAAGAGATGGTAAAAAGAAGGAAAACATTCAAAAACAGGTTATAGTTTTCATCTGAATACAATCACATTAAATCAAATGGTATTGATTCGAATACAATATACCATTCGCAACAGAGACCTGATTCACCTAATTTCTTCCTTGTAAAATCGCATACTGAGAAACACAAAACCAGCCAGACAATAAACAAAGATATTAAACACCGGATGAACTGGTCCGGCATAAATAAAGGTGTCATTTTGAATTAAGGATGAAGCATAATATTGAAGTGCAGCAGCTTTTGGCCACAATATCCTCCATGGAGCAATACTGAACTCTCCCTGTTGTATTTGTTCCATTATAGATCTGCCAATCTCTGTTTGTGAAACAGCATAAAAGGAATCTGATATAAAACTGACAAAAATAATGGTAATACCCAGCAGCGCAGCAATTACATCCGGCATGATCAATGAAAAAAACATCACACCTGTTACCCCAAACAGTACGTTTAAAGATGTAAGTAAAGATGCTGTCATAAAAAGAGGAATTCTTCCACCAGTATTGATCCACATTATTATGTAAATAGTTAAATGAAGAATAAAGGTCAGTCCGTAGGACAACAACCATGTTCCTGCCACTTTCGCAGCTGCATACTGGAAACGACTTACAGGCCTGGACATGATGGCTATCTGCATACCATTATCACTGTCACGTTTCAAAACCCTCATTGCAAGAAGAATTCCTATCAGAGTACCAGCTGCAGTTACAAGATGAAAGGCAATTATTGAAGCATGATATCCGATTGTGACAGGATCCAGTCTCTGGTCATTTACGACAACATCGCTGCTGAAACACCCACGCATCATTAGTACCAATAGAACAGCAATTATCGCCATAACATAGAAGCTGCGATAATGAAGTTCATCTTTTATGGTAAAAACAGAAATCCTGAAAGTCTGCATAAATTGCATTATATGCTCATCCATCAATTATTTGGGTTATCTGATCTATAAATAACAGCTTTATAACCTGTTTCTATTGTATATTTCCAGTCTCTTGTTTAATCAAGAACACAATTCATTTAAAATAATAGATGGTGACAGAAACCAGGTTAAATATACCCATAAAAAGCCTGCATATGATAATATTTGTTAATTCACAATCCATGTATTATATGAAAAACAGCACTTTATCTCTCAAAAAATCTGCCAGATAAAAATCGTTCTTTTTGCAGAATATACTGTGATAAAAAAACAGATTCTTATGCAGTTTAATTTTGGCCTAATTTTTGCATAACTGTTTATTCTTGTTTTTTCACTACTTCTCATCAGATACGAATGCTGTTGGAAAGGTAATTTTATGCATGCTCAGCCAGGAATCAGAAAAATTGCATTTATTGGAAATTATCTGCCCCGTCAATGCGGGATTGCTACATTTACTACCAGTTTTTGTGAGACAATGGCTTCACAATTTCCGGAAATACAATGTTTTTCTGTACCTGTTACAGATATTGATGAGGGATACAATTATCCGGAACGCGTCAGATTTGAAATCAAGGAACGGGATTTAAGTTCATATGAACGAGCTGCAGATTTTTTAAATACCAATAATATAGATGTGGTGAGTCTGCAGCATGAGTTTGGAATTTACGGTGGCACTGCAGGGGGCTACATATTAATTCTTTTACGCAGATTGAAGATGCCGGTAATAACGACACTTCACACAATTCTTGTTGAACCAAACGATCAACAGCGTCGCGTTATGGACCAGTTGATTGCCCTTTCAGACAGAGTGGTTGTCATGACAGCCAAAGCTGCCCAAATACTCAAAACAATTTACAACATTGATGAAAAGAAAGTTACGCTAATTCCACACGGGATTCTGGATCTACCTTTTGTAGATCCCAATTTCTATAAAGATATTTTTGGTGTTGAAGGCAAAACCGTAATCCTGACTTTTGGTTTGCTTGCACCCGACAAGGGAATTGAGTACGTAATCCGTGCGATGCCGGGAATTCTGGAAAAGCAACCAAAAACTGTCTATATTGTACTTGGTGCTACTCATCCCAATCTGCTTCGTCAGGAGGGCGAAACATATCGTCTTGGTTTACAATATCTTGCTGAAGATCTTAAAGTTGAGAATAATGTAATATTTCACAACCGGTTTGTTGGTACAGAGGAATTAAAGGAGTTTATAGGAGCTTCAGATATTTATATAACACCTTATCTGAAAGAGGAGCAGATAACCTCCGGTACACTTTCCTATTCGTTTGGTGCAGGAAAAGCCGTCATATCTACACCTTATTGGCATGCGA
>DATGNN010000140.1:0-8450 GCA_035306725.1 Chitinispirillaceae bacterium
TTGCAAAATAACCAACTACAACAAACCCAACGACAAAAAAGGTAAGTGAATAGATAGTTTTTTTCAGGAAAACAGGCATAATACCGAGCCCTGTAACCTTTTTTCGAGCATCAGAACAAACTCTCAGGATCTCTTTATCCACATCTTTTGACGGCGCTTCCCCCAGCACATCGTATGTAAAGAATTTTTCCTGCTCCGTCCGATAAGAATCAAACTCTTTCCGACACTCATCACACATGCTCATGTGCTCCTCAAAACTTTTCTCTTCTTTTTCTGAGAGTTCACCCGAGCTGTACAATAATACTGTTTCTTCCAAATTACTGCACGCCATCAATCCCCCTTTTCTTCAGTTCTTTACGAATGTTTTTCAATGCCAATCTCATTCTTCCTAAAGCTGTATTAATAGGACAATCCATAATTTTTGCGATCTCTTTAAATGGTACTCCACCCAGTTCCCTCAGTAAAAAAACTTCTCGCTGTAACGGATCCAAAGTCTCAACTGCTTCATTAATCAAAGCGCGTAAGTTCTGATCAGATAACCGTTGATCAGGAGCATCAATTTTACTGCCTACCGCAGTTTCTGCATCTGATTTGTGTTCAGTTTCAACCTTTGCATGCCTGAAAAAATCGATAGTCCTTTTATGTGCAATTCCAAACAACCAACTAAGAAAACTTCTGGACCTGTCAAATTGATCAGCATTTCTCAATGCTGCAAGAAAAGTTTCCTGAAGCAAATCTTCAGCAATCTCCCGGTCACCTGTCATCCTTACAAGAAATCCAAACACCCGGTTCTTATATTTATCATAGAGCCCGGAAAATCCCTGAGGATCCCCTTTTAACCAAAGATCAAACAGATGTTGATCATCACTTGTCTGATTCTGTTGCATATAATACGTCTTCTCTGAATATGTTATTGTTAAAAGTATAATTTTTTTTCAATTTTTTCTTTTGAACCATAATTGTTGCTGAAAACCATTATATTCTCCCGGCAACAATAATAATCCTCTCCAGAATGAAAACAATTCTTTTCTGAAACCAGGATGAAACACAGTAAGAATCGACATAATATCCCTGTATTACCTTGAAAGAAATGGCATACACTTCTTCAACAGTCTCCAGTGAACCTGCATCCAGAGCACAAGAAAGAATCATTACTATGCAGATAATATACAAAATTGGTTAAACACCAGACACTATAATTAACCATAAATGGAAACGACCAGGTTTAACGGCAGATAGGAGAGCAACATCAGGCGCACAGAAACGGTTTTATTTGTGTATGTGTTAACTAAACCAAACACCCTTGGCCGCTCAGGTATCCAGGCCATGAAACTAACAGTTTTCACATTCAGGCATATAAACTTTATAAGGCAAAAATCAAGCCCTTACAAAATTACCAGTAACGATTTAACCTGAAAGTTCATTTATTTAAGTCGTTTAATCTCTTCCAGTATTAGTTCATTATCAGGTGCTAATTTTGCGGCATTCTCAAGATGTTTTTTATATTTTTGCGAATCTTTAAAAGCCTTCGCAATTTTTGCTAAACCGAATTCTGCCATTGCACAGTCTGGATCTGCTTTCAGTGCCCGTTTAAAAAATGTTTCAGCCCATTGCGGTTTTGATTGCAATAGATGTGTTTCTGCTCTTTCTAACATAACCGCTACATTTTCCGGATCAAAATAAGAGATTTCCTTGTAAACCTCTATTGCTTCATTATACTTTTTCCTGCTCCTGAGATTTTTAGCCTTTAACAACAGTGCATCTGTATTTGTTGCTTCTACAGCCAGAATGTCTTCTATGACATCCTCCGATTCCCTGTTTTTCCCATGTATCATCAATGCTTCTGCATAAATTAGCAAGTATTTCGTATCCCGATCCAATGCTGTAAGCTTTTCCATTTCCTTTAGTGCTTTGTCCATTTTTCCCAGTTTTTGATATACCTCAAATAACTGAAACATAATCTGTGGATCTTCCTTTTTAAGTTCCCTTGCCTTAAGCAAAAGATCAAGTGCTTCGTTTGTACGTCCGGAATGATTATATCCTTTAGCCAGCATACTCATTACAAGCGGATCTTCAGCAGAAAGGTTATTTGCCAGTTCCAGATGAACCATTGCCTTGTTATGTTCACCCTTTTTCATCAGTAATATTCCAATTCTTTTGTTGGCCTCCGGGTTCTGAGGATCTTTGTCAAGGTATTTCTCACAAGCCCTGAATTCATTCTCCTCATCACCAATTTCCCCATATATCCTTGCCATTTCAAGCCACACCTGGGGTACCGACCCGGCCATTTCAGTTACCCGTTGAAGCATATCGACTGCTTTTTTATACATTTCCTTATTTTTTGAATAAATTAACCCAAGTTCGAGAAAATTTCTATGATCCTGCGGATACTTCTTGATATTTTTTTCGTATATATTCCTGGCCTTTGATTCATCAGTTTTCTGCACAAAAAAAGCATGCTTATAAGCTGCATCCTTGTCGTTTACACCAGGCAGAAGTATATACTCACCGTAAGCCTTTGCTGCCATTGAATCATTTCCAGACATTTCATATGCCTCAGAGAGCTTTTTATACGCTTCATTTCTTGTCTGCTTATTCAGCTTATCATTGTCTTTTACCTTTTCAAGAAAATCGGTGACGACCTTGTACTCCTTAAGGCTAAAACCGGATTCAGTATACATAGATACCTGATTTTCAGAAATATTGGAACCCAACCTGTCGAGATACTTGATAACATCGGCATACATTTTGTTATCAAATGCATGTTTTGCAACAATCTGTACGATCGATTCATCACGCTCACCCTTTTCAAGGTACTCCTTAAACTTCTGCATGCCCTCCTGATGTCTTCCGAGTTTCAGATATAGTTCTCCCAGCAATCTGTATTCTTCCTTTACCTGAGGATTCATCATTATTACCTGTTCATAAGAGATGACAGCATCTTTAAGGTCTCCATTTTCTGCCTGGCATGATGCAGTAGCAGATAAAGCATCTAAATTTGAGGGATCAATTTTTAACGCTTTTTGATACATATCAACTGCTTCCGGATACTTTTTCTTTTGCTGGTAAATCATTCCAAGTGTAGTATAGGTACCAATTTCAGCCTCATTGGCATCAATAACTTTTGTTAATGCTTTTATAACCTCATCCTGCTGGCCTTTTGCAATAACAATATCTGCATACCTTTTATAAAATCCCTTGATTGATGGATCTTTTTTCAATGCAGTCCTGTACGCTTCAAGTGCACTATCCAGTTTTTTTGATTCATACATCAAATCACCCAGATCCCTGTAAGCAGAAGCATCATCCGGCTTAAGATTAATAAACTTGTTCACATACTCAACAGCCTTTTCTTTATCTCCATTTTTTGAGAACAATTGGTACAGCTTGCGCACTATTTCAGCCGTATCGGGCTGCAACAGCGCAAGCTCCTTGTAATATTTCAATGCTTTTTTTGTATCGCCAACCGAATCAGCATACTCTGCCAGGCGCATTCGGGACCGGACATTTCTTGAATCAAGTGCAACTATTCTTTTATCGACCTCAAGAAGCTTTTTTTTCTGATTATTTTTTTGTAAACAGACAGCCGCCTGTTTCAGTATACCGATGTTATCCGGCTCTTTTTTTAGAAGGGCTTCAAGATGTTTCTGTGCATTTTTACAATCACCCCTGTTCATTAATACAGAAACCATAACCATACGTGCATCCCGAAAATTCATATCCAGTTTCAATGCTGATTCCGCAGCCCTGTATGCATCATCATATTTCTTCAGATTAAACGCACAAACTGCAATTCCTTCAAGAGCGTTGCCGCTGTTTTTAAGCGAATTACTTTTTTGAAACATGTTCAAAGCTTCAGAATATTTTTTGGCGTTCAGATTATATTTTCCAAGCACAAGATAAACATCAGGATCATCAGGACTAATCTCCATCATCACCCTGTATGTCTGCTCAGCCTTGTCATTCATGCCATTTTTCTGGTACAAATCTGCAAGCCGTGCATAAGCTTCGAAATTTTTCTTATCAAGTGAGATAGCTTTTTGAAGCGTTGATATCGCTTTTTTATTATCACCTAGCCCCTGATAGGCTTCAGCAAGTTTAAAACAACCTTGTGGAACAACTTTGCCCTGCTGATCGGCATTAACTATAAAACCGAACTGTTCCAGTGCCTTTTGGTAGTTCCCTTTTGAAAGAAAAAAATCACCGGTTTTCGCCCTGGCCCATAAAGCTTCTTTTGAAGTTTCTGCCCCGAATTCGGTAACTGCAGTCTGATATGCCATTATTGCATTTTCATTATCAGCGGTATAATCTTTACTTACAGCTATCCTGTAATAATCCTGAGCTGTCAACATATCCGGCGAGACTTTCGAATATTCGTTTAATGCTTTTCCGTACTCTTTTTTGTAAAAAAAGGCACAAGCCAGATATTTCACAGCTTCGGGAGGCCCTTTCATTTCAATTGATTTTTTCAGATAAACCACAGCCGAATCGGCAGCACCGATCTCACAGTAAGCCATACCGGTTTTATATGCCAGATCAGAAGATTTCTGTGCAATGTAGGCTTTTTTCAGCAAAGGAACAGCCCTGGCCCACTCTTTTTCGTTAATGTATATATTGCCCAGTTCCCGATTTGCAACCAGGTTTTCGGTATCCGATTTGATTACTTTTTCCAGAGCTTTTTTTGCTTCAGCAGGTCTTTTAAGCGCTATACAGGCCCTTGCATACTCCCAGCTTGCCTCTGCTGTAAAATTCATCTCCAAAGCCTTTTTAGCCATATTTATCGCGTTATCCGGCTGTTGAAGATTGTTATAGACTCTTGCAGCTCCCACAAGAGCATTGAAATCGTCGGGATTCATTCTCCACGAAACCAGATAACATGCTAGTGCTTTTTCTGTAAAACCCAGTGCATCATTTGCTTTTGCAATTTTTATCCAGTGCATGGCAGTTCTATCTGATGCAGGTATAGATTTATCTGCATACTCTACTGCTTCCCTGTATTTACCTTCAGAAAGCAGTTTATCCATTTCCTTGTCAGAAAAAACCGCAATAGCATTAATCAGAACCAGTAAAAAGGCCATCGTTATTTTTGTAAAGATTGTGATCTTACTCATATTTATCATCTCCCCTCCAGACTCATCCGGATACGTTTTAAATTTACGATCACTTTTGTGCGAAACAAATTTCAAAACAGCCTCTCAAACCTTTATTCTGCGTTTACTCATGCACTTAATAAAATATTCCCATTTGAATTTTTCACCAGGATCATCCTTTTTTTGATTACGCAAGCCAAGCGATACGGCTTCTTTTCCGGCAACCTGTTCGTGACCAGTATAGGTAAAGTTTCTCTGAAATCTGTTTTCAAGACCACGACATAATTCACAAAGAGCACTGTACTGCTTAAACGTAAAACCACTGTTCTCTGTTGCCATCAGTTCAATACCTATCGAAAAATCATTTACACCTGTGCGCCTGTCCGGTTCAGGCATGATACTTCCCCCGCAATGCCAGGCTTTTTTTTCAACAGGAACAAGATTTATAACTGTACCGCTTCTGTTAATCAAGAAATGGCTGCTTACTCCATAATCACAAAATATCTGCAATATCATCTTTTTGTTAAAAGGCTTTTGTGGTGATATCGCGACAGCACTTATATAGTGAATAACAATTACATCAATAATATCGGTATTTCTTTCATCCCACAAAGCCTGTTTACCCGAATTTCGGATCTGTTGACCAACAACCGGATTGTTTTCATCAAGAAACAATGGAACTATTTTCATTTTTTTTATTTTCCATTCAAATAAACCTTAAACAGTCAAAACAATTATACTATTTTTTAAAAGAGAAGCCAATCTTTCACATAGAAATCAAACAGATGAATTCCAAAGCAATACTTATCACAGGAGCATCAAAACGATTAGGACTTCATTTTGCCAAAACGAGTCTGGATATGGGTTATGCTGTTATAATTCACTATCATAATCCGCTTTCTGACATTGAGAAAAAACAGCTCTTTAAACAACAATTCTATAATAAAGTATTTTATATTCAATACGATTTATCGGATCAGCCGGAAAAATTACTGGACAGGATATCCGATTTCCCTGTTGAACTGGAAGGTCTTGTCAACAATGCTTCAGTCTTTTCCAAAGGAAATTTAAGCAACATTTCACATTTTGAATCATTGTTCAAAATAAATTTTGCTGCACCCATGAAACTTTCCCAAAGATTTTCAGAAATTGTAAAAAACGGCTGGATTATAAATATTACAGACTCAAATAACAGAAAATTCAACAGAAATTTTCAGAACTACCGTTTGACTAAACTGTTTCTTGAAGAACTGACACGGCAACAGGCTTCATTGTATGCCCCTGATATCAGGGTTAATGGAATAGCTCCAGGCGCGATTCTTCCCTCAAATGAACATGAAGCAAAATATTTTTTGGCTTTAGCCGAAAAGATACCTTTGGGAAGAACAGGTGATATTCAATCTTTAATGGATGCATTCAGGTTTCTCGTAAGCACATCGTTTATAACTGGTGAAATAGTCAAAATCGATGGTGGGTTGAACCTTGTATCTTAAACCTGAATCAGACGATTCCTTCACGCGATCTGCTTCGCGGACATTGGCAAAAGAATCAGATCCAGAACGTTTAATATTCATTCGTGTACGATTACGACAACGACAACGGTGAAAGATAGATATGACCTTCACAGCCAACCTTTCTGTTCAATGCCGCTGTGTAGCTCATTCCCGCACTGCGGGACAAGTTGTAAATTAATCGTCTCCATTTAGGTTAAAGAAAATTCGCAGGAAACCTGGCAAACAAAACCGGGATTATTCTCTCAATGTGATTCTGAATTATGCCAAAAGTTTTGCGGTAATCATAAATAGTTCCACCTATTGGATCATTGATCGTCTTGTTTCGTTTTTCTTTGCCAGGCCATGCGCCCAAAAGAAATACTCTGTCGCAAACCTGGGGAAAAAACATCAGAACGAACTCTTTCTGATCGGGTTCCATAGTAAAAATCAGATCACTTTTTTTTAACTCTTTAGGTACCAGAGAACGGGATCGGTGTCTGGTAATATCCATACCATGTTCAGAACAAACTTTAACGGCATATTCCGATGCGGGATGATTTTCCAGCCCATGAGTTCCCATAGACGAAACGATTATATCCTCCCGTCCCAACTCAATGAACCGTTTTCTGAATATGGCTTCAGCCATGGGGCTTCTGCAGATATTGCCTGTACACAGAACTATTATAGATGCCAAATAAAACCTCAACAAACTCAGGTTGAATGTAGATCTGCTTAATTGAAAATAGTATTTTATCATAAAATTTAAAACAGGAGATAGTGATGTCATTAACGAATGAAGAAAAAGGGATAATTCAGGAAGCTTTATCTGTATATTTGCAACTGGTTTCACAACAGGTCCCCCCCCAGCAGGTACAACAGCTTGCCCAAGTGGCCCAAGGTATAATAAAAAAACTGGACTCTGTTGGAGCACCTTCCGGAAAAAACGGCAATAAACCTTCAGGAATAACTGATGAATGGTACAAGCAGGTTTGCCTCAAGTGTGATAAATTGACACCAGGCGGGTGCAGCGACAAGGTAACCGAAAAATTTCCGGGAAAATGTGATCCGATTCTTCATTATGAACACCAGAAGGCAATGAAAAAGAAATAAAGCAATTATTAATATCGTATGCTCTGATCCTTGTAATGAGAAACGAGTGGGAATTTAAATTATTTTCAAATGTCAGATGCTGTGATCTTAGTGTATCTGTATCACCACCTTTCATTTGATATTTGGGTATAATGCTTTCAACCCCGTTTGCCCCAGCTACAGCAAGCTCAATTCGGCTTCGTTGAGGATAATTTGTTGTATCAGTATCCGGTGTTATCCCCTCGAACACAAGTCGTAGTTTTACTAAGCAGTCCGGTGCTACTCACTAACCTGTTTTTCATCAAACATAGTTATACTCATTATTAACTTTTTAATAGCAATAAAAACATTTCTCAAAGTTCTGCGGCATGTTTCAATAACCAGTTTTTCAAAGAATCTGATACGCTTTCTGAACTCATACCTCTAACTGCACCCATATCATATTTAACAATCAATGTATCAAAATAATATGGCGGTCCACTTATTTGCATTAGTTCATCTGGAAGATATTTTAATGTTTTATAATTATTACTAAGATTCAAAGCCTCTGTTCTTATCTTTCCTATCTCAGGAGGGAGATGAGTAAGGTTACAGTTCATAAGACTGAGAGAAGGAAGAATAATAACAGAGTCTGTTCGGATTTCAATACTGTCAATATATGCAGGATGTATAATTCCTCTATCAGAATGATAAACACGCAAGGATTTACCAATCTTTGTTAAAATATCCGTTAAAACAAGCGTTCTTGGTACTGTATCCTGAACAGGAAAAGTTAAAA
>DATGNN010000141.1:0-34878 GCA_035306725.1 Chitinispirillaceae bacterium
TAAAAACCGTAATTTAACAATCAACCATAGATCCTTTGTATTGCTTATAAATAAAACCGAAAACAGACACTCTAAATGTAATTGAGGTGATTCCTTTTTTTTGGAAAACTGGACACGGTTTGACGAATTATGTTTACTTTAATTAAAGGGAGATCCTTATGAGCCTTCCACGGCTTCCTTCTTCAACATATAGATTACAGTTTACTCCAACTTTTACTTTTAAAAATGCCCGCGAATTGCTACCCTATTTATCACGCCTTGGGATATCCCATATTTATGCATCACCGGTACTTTGCCCAAGAAACGGGAGTACACATGGTTATGATATGTGCGACCCGACACGGGTAAATCCGCAACTGGGGACCCATGAAGAGTTTGTTGAGCTTCTTGGCCAGGTGCATGAGATGGGGCTTGGATGGATTCAGGACATTGTACCGAACCATATGGCATTTGACCCTCAGAATACTGCACTTATGGATGTTCTGACATACGGCCCTTCATCACGTTTTTACAACTGGTTTGATATTGATTGGGATCATCCCTACGAGGGACTGAACGGAAAAGTACTTGCACCTTTTCTTGGCAAACCATATGGACAGTGTATTGAAAGCGGTGAATTGCATCTTGTCTTTGATGATCAGGGGTTAGGGATCAGTTATTATGATAAACGTTTTCCGGTACGTCCGGAATCGTACTGGGAAGTATTCGGACAGAGGATGAAAAATTTCGAGATGTTCAGGGATCAGGACTCATCTGCATCGATGCAGTTCACAGGAGCTATTTATGCCCTGAAAAATCTTTTATCTGAATCAGATCCGATGGAGCACTGCGCTCAGGCTTCATTTGCATTTGGAGCAATACAACAGGCAATCAAGGTTGACAATTCTCTTGTTTCCGATATAAACCAGACAATCAGTTTGTATGATGTCTCCCTGTATGGTGAAGAAGCTGTCTGTCGTCTTGACACCCTGCTTCAGCGTCAGTTCTACCGCCTTGCCTACTGGAAAGTTGCTGCAGAAGAGCTCAATTACAGGCGTTTTTTCACTATCAGCGACCTTATTGCAGTCCGTATTGAGGATGAAACGGTATTTGATGCTACTCATGAATATTTGCTGAATCTTTTCGACCAGGGACTCATTGATGGCTTCAGGATTGATCATATTGACGGGCTATACAATCCTTTTGATTATCTTGACCGTCTCAGACAAAGAGCCCCGCAGGCATACATTGTTGTCGAAAAAATACTCGCAAGAAATGAAGATATTCCTCAGAACTGGCCTGTTCAGGGAACTACAGGATACGATTCCCTCAATTATATCAACAATCTCATGTGTGACCGGAAAAACCAGAGAAAACTTGACACTACATACCGACGTTTTTGCAGGGAAGAGATCGGATTTGAAAATCTTATCCTTAACAAAAAACGACTGATTATCGGACGGCACATGGCTGGTGATATCGACAATATAGCTCATCAACTGCGCAGAGTTGTCGGAAGCGACATCCATGGACGGGATCTTACAATGTATGGACTACGCCGGGCTATTGTAGAGATGATGGCACATTTTCCGGTTTATCGTACCTACATACATACAGATTCAAGTTCAACTGAAGACCGCAGGAGACTAAAAAACGCTATGGGACTGGCCAGAATTTCGATTCCGCAACTAAAGGCTGAATTAGATTTTCTGGAACGCCTGATTCTTCAGGAAGATAAAGTACCGCCTGCATGGATTGATTTTCTTATGAGATTCCAGCAGTTTACCGGTCCGTTAATGGCAAAAGGTGTTGAAGATACTGCACTGTATCTTTACAACAGGTTAATTTCACTCAATGAGGTTGGTGGGTGGCCCGAAATATTCGGGATTACCACAGAAGATTTCATCCGTTTTGTTAAACTGCGAGGCGAAAAGTGGTCATTTTCCATCAACTGCGGCTCCACCCATGATACAAAACGTGGTGAAGATACACGGGCAAGAATCAGTGTCATATCGGAAATTCCCGATATGTGGCGCTATTCAGTAAATAAATGGCATAAGCTGAACCGGGCTTATATCAGGGTACATAGTGGCAATATAGCCCCGTCACCCAATGATGAGTACCTTTATTACCAAACCCTTGCCGGAACTTTTTCTCACAAGGGAACAGTTGACGATAGTTATATTCAAAGAATACGTGATTTCATGATAAAGGCGATTCGTGAAGGTAAAGTTCATACTGCATGGATAGACCCGGACAACAATTATGAAGAGGCTGTTCTTAATTTTGTTGATAAAACATTGTCCAGTTCCTCTTTTCTTGACAGTTTCCGTGAGATTCTCCCTTTTATTGTCTGGAACGGCATGCTAAAATCGCTGTCGCAGCTTGTGATTCGTATGACAATACCCGGAATACCGGATATATATCAGGGAACTGAATTTCTGGATTTGAGCCTGGTTGATCCGGATAACCGTCGTCCTGTTGATTTTCAAAAACGAAATGAATTGATTAATGCTATTGAAAACAATGCAGATTATAGAGAGTATATGAAAGAACCTTTCAATGGCTTGATAAAAATGTACATTATGAAAACGCTGCTTTACATTCGTAAAGCTGAACGTGAAATATTTGAGAAAGGAGACCTCTTCCCGCTTCATGTAAATGGCTCACATAAAAGATGCCTGTTTGCTTTTGCAAGGAGCTTCAAAGATAAAGTTCTTTTTGTTACTGTTCCAAGATTTACATCAGGATTAGTTGACCCCGGCACCTATCCGACCGCAACGGAAACCTGGAAGGATACATCAATCAATATGGATAATTTATGCGGCGATTATCGGAATGTATTTACAAACTCTAATATGAGACTTGAGTCTACAACTTCTGCAGGTAATTTACTAAATGAATTTCCTGTTGGTGTATTTATTAAAATCTGAGTCTCATTTAAAAAACGGTTCGAAAACCAGTTTTAAAACTTGAGTTTAATATGAATTTTTGATCTTTTGAGTCGCCGGGAGCACTATATGTTTCCCTTAAAGGAATTTTTGGGTCGCCGAGCGCACACGACCCCAGCAGTAGAAATTAAAAATTAAAAATAAGAATAAAACCTTGAAGTTTTTTGGGCGTGTGGGAACCTGTGAATAGTTCCGTTTTATAGAAAAATCAGTGGGGAGTGTGCCCTCTGCGGACATGATGATCATTTTCATAAAAATCAAACAGAATTTTTTCATTTCACAAAAAAACTTAATTCTATTTTACTAGTCAGATCCTTTTTATATTTCTGCAGGATGATAATGTACATAAACCCTTTTAACCAGCTCGATTTCACTGTTAAGCCGTCTTTCGATATCAGTAGCGATTTCGTCCCCTTCCCTGACACTCAAACTACCATCAATTCCTACAATTATATTAATCACCAGATACGGACCGTACCGGTGTGCAGAAAGTTCCTCAACAACTTTCACTCCCTTTACATCAAATACGATTTCTTTCACCTGTTTCTCAAGTTCTTCACCGGGAATTGTATCCATAAGCTCAGCAGAAGATTCCCGGATAATCTTTATACCTGTTTTTGCGATGATTACTGCAACTGCAGCTCCCGCAAGTGGATCTCCCCATGGGAGCCCAATCCATCCTGAACCGATTCCGATTGCCACACCGATTGACGCAAAAATATCGTTCCTGTGATCATAAGCCAATGCTGTTACAGCCGCATTGCCTGTTAGTTTTCCGGCCTTTGAAGAATACAGATAAAGAATCGCTTTCAGTATTATTGAAAAAAAAACCACTCCCAAAGTCAGATGCTGTAATCCCGGTTCTGCACCATTTTCCTGTGTTATAAGCAAATATGTTGTATTTACCGAATCCCAGAAAATTGCTGCAGCAGTGGTAATAACAAACGCACCTACTGTAAGTGCACCAACGGTTTCCATTTGCTGATGTCCATAAGGATGCTCCGCATCTGCAGGTTTTGAAGCAAGTCGTGTAAATATCTTGACCAGAACATAATATGCAACATCAGACGTAGAATTTATTCCATCAGCAAGAAGCGCACGGCTCCCGGCTGCAATCCCGATTGTTACTTTCATTAATGACAGTAATACATTCGAAAGCAATCCTGCATTCACCACTCTTTGAACCAGCAACTCTCTTCCTGAACCACTTTTTGAACCCATGATACAATCCTGAATACGGTCTTGATTACAAACTTTTCTTTGTTATAGATTCTGCTGGTTAAACAATTGCTTAACCAGCAACAATACTGTATTTTGATTTACTTAGATAAAAAAGGAAATCCGGCTATTTCATCCGTTAATAGTAACCTGTAATTATTGAGATAAACTTTTTTTAACACCAATAAGACTGAAACTCAGTAACCGGATTTTCTACAACCACACTGATTAATAATCAATATTATACATTCTGCACCGAAAAAAATGGTTCATTTTAACCAGAAATGAGATGGTTCAGGAATTTACCTGAAATATAACGATTCCTTTAGACGAACCTTTTCAAAAACGCTGGCACTTTAGGAATTAGGAATTAGGAACACTATCATCCCATAGAGATGTAGCGAATATTGCTCGATAGAGGCATTTTTTGACAAATTACTATAGCCATAAGTAAATATTTTATACATCGAATTAAAAATCGCCTTATTTTATAGTCCTTTGCTATGGGATGGTATTGAATTAAGAATTATAATCGAACGCTCTACTATGCGCGCTGTTGGAGTAGTTTTTTATCTTGCCTGTGCCCGCAATCGGGGGCAAATCTTAAAAACAGATTTTAGATTTCCAAATTATTCGAAATGAACAATAAATTTTTCTGATTTTTATTGTTGATCTTCAGATTTTTCTTTGGTTCTGTTTCGAATTTCGAATTTTGCATTTCGAATTTTCAGGAACATCTCGACAAGATGCAATCATGAGAATAACGATTGTAATTACCGATGTCAAAGCCGATTTATTACAATGAAGAAGAAGGATAGAGATGTAATATCCTTTTTAGTTCGGTAACCGATCAGGCAGATTCACTTTCATCCTTGTTGAATTTAAGTGATGCAGAATTGATACAGTATCTTAGTCCTTCTGGTTTTGGTCCGTCGGAAAAAACATGGCCGAGATGAGAGCCACACCTGCTGCAATGGACTTCAGTTCTTACGACTCCACGACTCCTGTCCTCTTCAGTTTCGACACGATCATCACCGAGAGGTTCAGAAAAGCTTGGCCACCCGGTTCCGGAATCATATTTTGCCTGGGAACTGAACAACTCATTATTGCAGGCACCACACAAATAGATACCCCTGGCTTTACTGTTCCAGTACTCACCTGTAAAGGGATACTCTGTTCCTCTTTGACGCATTATCCTGAACTGATCAGGTGTTAACTCATTTTTCCATTCATCATCACTTTTACGGATCTTTTCCATTTATCCATTCCATTCTTATGATTTCCGTTTGTCCAATCAAGCATTTTCAGGTTTTACCAAAATGGAGGCGATTAATTTACAATGAGCTGCAAGAACGGCAGTGAAAAAGACTCGCGTAAAGGGATCGTCTGATTTTGGTTATAGATTTTTTTCTAACAGAACAGTCCTGCTTTCGTCCCCTATTGTCATTATATATGTTCCGGCTGCCAGTGAAAAATCACTTAATGGAATTGAAAACTTTGTTCTTTCTACCGGTACACACAGCTCTGCAATCAGGCGGCCATTCATGTTACATATCCATAATTTATCATTTTTACCGGATTTTTTCGACAATTCAACATGAATTACTCCGCCTGCAAATCTTACTGAAAATACTTTATTCAAACTGTTTTTTGTCCCTGCAATTACTGTACTGTCATTAACATTTATTACCGTATCCTTAGCTGCCTGAACATCACTATTCCATACAAATGCGTTTATCTTTACAGTTGTTTCTACCGATAATGGTAAATCAATATTCAAATATTCATTAAATTTCCCTTCAAAAGTTTCCAGAACAGAATCTTGTGTAAAAAATCTGCCTGCCGTCCGGTTAGTTTTTGTATCAATAACTTCAATCCGGTAGTATCCATGCTGAAGCAAACTGTTTTGAGAATCGATACTAAGTTTATTACCATTTATATTTAATTTCAGTGCATCAACAGATGGTTTGGCTGGTCTAAGTGCTGGATCTCCAAGCAGATGATAGTGGTAAAGCCTGGCGTGAGGATAACGATCTGAACACTCCTGCCTGGCAGCCGACATAATAGTTCCGATACTGCAACCACTCAGCGAATCTGCACATTTGAAAAAAATATCAACGAATTTTTCGTTAGGATCTGTATATTCCAGAGATGTACTTCCAATATATGCAACAGCACCTCCACGCGAAAAAAGAAACTGTTTACACATTGAACTTTTGTATGGTACATGGTATGAACCATTTGAACATGAAAGTGAAATCATGATTGTTGGCCGGTTTCTGTTTTGAAGATACATTACATCAGTACCTTTTATAAATCCTTCATCAGAAAGCTTACCCGGACTTCCATGCCCAAAGTAAACAGACCACAATACTCCGTTCTCAAGTTTACTTTTAAAATTCCTGAAAGCATCAGATATCATTGTACCTGTATTGCAGCTGTATTGAGAAAAGTATATTTTGGATTGCGAGTAAGTTTTTAATGATACGCTCTTTGAGAGAGTTTCGGCAGCACCCGTATGAGCAAATCCCAGAGGATCCCTTAACCCCTCATGAAGAGTATCGTCTGCAATAAGCAAAATACTGTTTCTCCATCCAAAATTACTTGTTAAATTATTTTCATACTCAATCACTTTCTGAATATAAACAGAACACTGAGTTTTTGTTTCGCACGGGATTCTACCCAGTGCAATACCAGTTTTATAATCAGGAACATGCTTTAAATTCAGGTATGTTTCTTTATCGATATCACCATAAAAATCATCAGAAAAATCAAAAAGTGTGTCAGGTGAACTCCCCCCTTTGAATACTATTGAATATCCTGACAAATATGATGGAACAGGGCCGCTGCTCACAGCCATTCCTTTCTTATCGTCCCATTCTATCCTGTCGTCCCCAATCAAAACAAGATACCGAAATGGTAAATTCCAGTTTTTGTAAGCCCAACTTAGTGACGACCAGATTTGTGCATGAAATGGAGCTGTATCCAGAAGCATTGATGAAGTATAAAGATCTTCAACTGTTATTACCCTGGCATACTCAATATCATCACCATCAAACCGGTTACGATGTCTGGCCAGTTCCAGTGCTTCATCAATAAATTTCTGAGCAGTTACAATCAGATAATCACACTTGTTAAAAGTATCCCGAAAATCATGGATCAGCAGTTCGTTCCCTGAAGACACGTTTTTAAACAAAAGAATGCAACACACAAAAACTGGCAGGTATTTGTACATGGGTATGAGTTCTCCCCCTGATTGAAACCAATTTCATCAGAGGGCAAACCATATGCCAGCAACAACGTCTTTTCTGATCTCTTATACCCGAAAAACTTTTCCAAACTGCGCCGCATCCCCTTCTCCCACAGAAAGAGAAGAAAACCGAAATATCATTAAATTTTCAGAGCGTTATCGTTGTCGTAATCGTTGTCGTAATCGTTGTCGTTATCGTAATCGTTACCGTTATCGTTATCGTTCACGAATGGATATCAAACGTTCTGGATCTGATTCTTTTGTCAATATCTGCGAAGCAAATCGCGTAAAGGAATGGTCTGATTTTGGTAATAAATAGTGAAAATATTCAGAATCTTTGAGAAGTATTGAAACGGGATCAAAAAAAGGTCAGATGATCAGGCCAACAGTTAACATAAAACAGTTTAAATCAAAATAGTCAGCCAAAGAATTCCTGTTCAAGCATTGCACAAAGCACATGATAAACAGGAAGATGCAGTTCCTGGATTTTATATGTTTTCGATTCCGGAACCATTATTGTACATTGACAATGAGACTTGAGTTTTCCTCCGGTTTCACCGGTAAAACCAACAATAACCATATCAAGCAGGCGAGCGATTTTTACAGCATTAAGCACGTTTGGAGAATTCCCCGACGTGCTCAATGCCAGAAGAATATCACCGGGTTTACCGTATCCATAAACCTGTTGGGCAAACACCATATCCGGATCAATATCGTTTGCGATCGCAGTAGTAAGAGAGGTCTGGCTGACAAGGGATATTGCACAAAGTGGCTGCTGAAGAGAAGTCCAGAGGTATTGTGAATTTTCAAACCCAAGCGTTTCCAGTTTCTGTTTAACCGAAAGAGGAACCGGACGTTTCATCCGGAATTTGTTCATTAATTCACCGGCAATATGCTCGGCGTCGGAAGCGCTTCCGCCATTTCCGCACACGAGCATTTTACCACCAGATTTGTAACTCTCATTGATAAGCACAAATGCTTTTTTTATCTCCTCACTGCAGGACTCCAGTTGAGGATATTGCACCAAAAAATCACTGAAAAGCATCTCGGTCGTATTTTTCATTCTATTCTCCAGGTACGACCCTTACTGCTCCCTGATCTGCCGAAGAAGCCATAAAAGCGTAAGCCTTAAGAGCTTCTGATATTTTACGATCTCTGTTTACAGGTTTGAAAGCCTTTTCACCCTTCTGTTCTTCTTCTGTACGACGCTTCTGAAGTTCTTGTTCGGTAAGCTTGACCTGAATTGTTCTGTTTGGTATATCGATCTCGATTATATCGCCGTCTTTTAATAATCCGATTTCTCCGCCCGAAGCTGCTTCAGGAGATACGTGTCCGATGGATAAGCCGGAAGTTCCTCCGGAAAACCGCCCATCAGTAATTAATGCACACTCTTTTCCCAGATGCCTCGATTTGATATATGAAGTAGGATATAACATCTCCTGCATTCCTGGTCCGCCTTTAGGACCCTCATACCGTATTACTATTACATCACCCGCCTCAACATCATTTAAAATGCCCTCGCAAGCTTCTTCCTGGGAATCATAAACCCTGGCTTTGCCGGTAAATTTGAAAATTGATTCATCAACACCCGCTGTTTTTACTATACAGCCATTCTTTGCAATATTACCAAACAGAACAGCCAATCCGCCATCCTTATTATATGGATTATTGTTGTCCCGTATACATCCAGCAGTTCTGTCTGTATCTAAAGAATCATAACAGGTTTCCTGTGATCCCAGTTTGAGGTTGCGCCCTGAATTGGCAGGTGAACTTCTGAACAGATTCTTTGCTTCTTCGGTGCATGAAGGACTCATGATATCATATTTTTCCAGAATGGCACCAAGTGAAGATGAATCAATACGTTTTACATCTTTATTTATCAGACCGGCACGGCCCAGTTCACCCAGAATTCCCATTATACCACCAGCCCTGTTTACATCCTGAACATGGTTGGAGCAACTTGGAGCTACTTTACATAAAACCGGAATTTTTCTCGAAAGAGTATCAATATCAGACATTGAAAAGTCCACATCCGCGCTTCTTGCAATTGCAAGTAAATGAAGCACGGTGTTTGTTGAACCACCCATTGCAATATCCAGAGACATGGCATTAAGGAACGCTTCCTTTGTAGCAATGGATCGCGGAAGAACCGAATCATCACCCTGCTCATAATAAGCTTTGGTGATTTCAACAATTTTGTTCGCAGCAGTTTCAAACAGTTTTAATCGGTTTTTGTGAGTAGCTACAACGGTACCATTTCCAACAAGGGCCATTCCAATAGCTTCAGTCAGACAGTTCATTGAATTTGCCGTAAACATTCCTGAACAGGAACCACATGTTGGACAGGCAACCTGCTCAACAGCCTCAATTTCTTCATCTGATACACTTTTATCCGCGGCCATCACCATGGCATCTATCAAATCATATTTTTTCCCGTTTAATACACCGGCTTCCATCGGCCCACCGGAAACAAAAACCGCAGGGATATTAAGCCGCATTGCAGCCATAAGCATTCCCGGAGTAATTTTATCACAATTCGAGATACATATCATTGCATCAACTTTATGAGCATTACACATATACTCTACACTGTCTGCAATGATTTCCCGTGATGGAAGTGAGTAGAGCATTCCATCATGCCCCATCGCGATACCGTCATCTATGGCAATAGTATTAAATTCAGCAGCAAAAAATCCATTCTTTTCGATCAATCCTTTTACATACTGACCGATTTCGTGAAGATGTACATGCCCTGGTACCATCTGGGTAAATGAGTTAACGACAGCTATTATCGGTTTTCCGATCTGGGATTCTTTCATCCCGTTTGCACGCCATAAGCTTCGTGCCCCCGCCATACGGCGTCCTTCAGTAGTCGTTAAACTTCGTAATTTTATACCCATTTCCGATCTCCTCTATCTATAATACATGTAACTACAGGAAATTGAAAATAACGTATACTCGGGTATTTATCAAGTAAAAACGCAAGCCTTAGGGACATGCTGTTGAATTTTAATTTTACATTAAATGATCATGGTTTAAAGATTTTTTTGAATTTCTGTAAATTTCCCCAGGGAATGTTTCCCTGAAAGTGTCAAAAAAACCTTAAAACCACAATTCAGTTATGCCAGAAACAGTAATTTTGATTCAAAAACTTATTGTAAATTCCTTTTTTTCGGAGTCGGCTCCTTCTGCCTTTTCCAGTTAGAGGAACCATCAGGCGACCTTCCATAGGAAACATCCGGAATTCTGGCTTCCGGGTTCCCGCTGTGAGCAAAAAACCGGATTCTATCTATAATCAAACCATTCACTACTGTAAGAATTATCTCCTCACCCTCTGTAGCCGACAGTTTAAAAGGTGCATGCAGAGCTCCCTTATCGGGATCATCATCAGCCCAGATAACAACAAATTCTTTTGGTTTCAGGGTAATTTCAGGAAGAGCGTACTGAAAAAGTTTTGTAGAATCATCCGATAAATACAACCCACTCAAAGAAACCGATTCATCACCATGATTATACAGCTCTATCCAGTCTGAAGCATCCCCGTAATCATCAGTAAAAATGCCCAGATTGTTTGCTGCCATGAACTCATTAATTACAATTGTTGCTTTTTGCGGTTTTGAATATTCATAGGGATTTTCAAGACAGTTAAAAAGCATTATACAAATACCCAAAACCAATGCTGTCGTTTTTCTTATCATGATATTTCCTTTGCTTTCCAATGATTTCATATCGCTTGTTTTTCAGCAGCTTCAGGTTAATCAAAAAACCTGTAAACATCAATTTTTCCGAAAGCAACTGATTTTTACCAATTGTTACAATATTCCTTTTGTAAACAAATATGATACCTGAAAAAGAATTTTCTTGTCTCTCATGTATAACATTTCATTATCATACAACAACTCTCCGTCAAGAGACAGGAATACCGACGACCCGATATCCCACCGTATACCTCCGGTGTAAACCTGTGAGGTCCAGAAACCGTTATCAATATGTTCGAAAGCTACAACCGGTGATATTGTAGAATTGGCAATCTTAAAGTCGTAATATGACATAACCCGTAAAGACAAGGTAACAAAATTCAGTGTATCTTTCTCCATCAGATAGTCTATAAGAGGTGGATCTCCCCAGAAAAATTCTGCCCCGAAATGTAACTTGTCTTTAACCCAGTTTGTGTTAATTGCCAGATCATAAAAGTTTGCCCTGTATTCAAGCAGCGTATGATATAGGAATTTTTCTGATCTGTACCCGGCATTAAAAACCAGCCATCGAAAATATTCCCAATCAAGTTGAGCAGTTATCAGTTCAGCTATTGAGAATACCCCTTTTCCTTTTAAAAAATTTGGACTTTCATAAACAGCAGCACTGTAACCTAATCCCAGAGGCAGTTTTCCGCAGAGCTTGAGTCCGTAATTGCGCGATCCGCAACCAATATTTTTGAGAAAATCCGAAGTTTTGCTTCTGGAAACAAGCATCAAATCTTCAGACGACTTCTGGAAATCATATCCGAAAGCCACTTTCATCCGGCCTGCATGAAAAGACAAAAAATCAAATGGGTTGTACCATACAACGGCATCCTCAAGAAATTTTTCCTCCGCAGCATCAACAGACAGTTTAAATCCGAAATGTTCATTTATCTCGGAATATAGCTTCACTTCAGCGTTGTTTATACCCCAGTTCATTTCTGTACTGTCTGCAGCAGGTAATGTTATATCAGCTTCAATTTGGGGCTGAACAAGAATTTGAATATTGAGTCTATTTTTTTCCCGTGCCGACAATGATGTTAACAAAAACAGAATCAGATACCTGAATGGGAGTGATTTTTTCAATACGGCCTCGCTTGTTTAATGTATAGTTTTCTGCCTGAATGATCAAGTTTGAACTCTACATCCATGGCAAATTGATATACAGAAAGCACCTTGTCTCTGTAATAACGAAAATAATAGTAATTATGGATAACATTAAGCCATCTTGCCAAAGAAACCAGCTCATCATCAGACATAACCGGCTCCCCCTCATTGACATTAGAATGTGTAATATACTCAATAACCGGATCTGTAAATGGATCAGTTACACCTGTATGAAAAAGCAGTTGGTCGGCTGTAAACCCGGCAGGGGGATTGACAACACTTATATCCTTTATCTGGGCATTGATTGTGTATGCTCCCAGAAAAGGATTATAAATATTCTGTGTAATTGCAACTCCGTTTACTTCTTCGGCGGGAAACGCCCTGTGAACCAGTACCCCCATTGCAACGCAACCATGATCAATCTTGAAATAATCCCGTTCTTCAAAACCACGCAAAGTCCATAACCCTGTAAACACCTTTTTTATTGCTGCTGACACAGTTTTTTTTGTATCACCCCTGTAAGCAGAGAAAGATTCATAAAGTCCGGCACCATTAAACCCTTCAATATCTTCAGCGTTTGTTGACGAACGAAACCGGATTGAATTAAAATCGGAAACTGAACGGATCTTTTCTTCAACTAACTGTACAAATCTTGAATCAAGTGGAGCATTAATAATTGTATCCCGAAGATCTTCCAGAAGTTTTTTTCGCCGCAGGAAATTTTGAGAAAAGAGTGAATCATCAAGCATCCCTTCGATAAATTTGTCTATACCATTTTGATTTATATGCTGACGATAATAATAAAACGGTATGGCAAAAGCACCTTCAGGGATCGGCATTGAGTCTCCATCAAGTGTAATTTTTGCAATTTCCGCCAGATTTGCAGCCTTTGCTCCAACCAAAGGTGTCGATTGAATCGACAGTTCCTTTACGTCAAATAAGCCGCTGACAGTATCGTTGCATTCAAGGGTGATTGTTTGTTTTGGTTCACGTTTTTCCCAAAAGGCCTGAGCCTCGGTAATTGATGCATTTTTAATTGAAAAAGTATCGTTAGTTACAGTGAGGTGAACCAGTTTATCCAGACAGTTTGATATTTCCGGGTCGTCCCAGGCGGTTTTAAGAGCCATATTAGGTGTCCCCCTGTTATGGCTCAACACATTTATATGGCTTAGTGGAGTCTGAAAAACGGTAGTAATAATTCCGGCAATAACCGGAATATCTACAGGCAGCCCATTAACAAGCACAACGTCGTGTCGTCCGATATATGTAGAACCTATCTCTGAGATATCAATTTTTCTCAAATACCCATATGCTTCACCGGTATTACACGGCTGATATCTCTGCGAACCATACAATTCTTTTTCACTGACAGTTGGTATGCCGGGTAATTTAGCTGCGATTTCTTTGAAATTTGAAGAGTTTGGAAAAAAACACAGTTTTTTGCCGAAATAAGCCGTTTTTACAATCTTATCGTATACAGTGCTGACACCCTCAGAACTTATCTGGTCTCCTACATAAAATTCCATTGTATAGGTTCCGGAACTTTTGTAATAATTTACGCTTGCAAGATAGTACAAACGCTGAGTACCGCTGCTGTATTGTTCAGAATTAAAATCGGAATGAGACCCCTGGTATCCTGAAACTTCTTTACAAAAATCATAATGCAACTGAAAATGTTTACTTGAAATATAGTACATTTTCCGTGAAGAGATTTCGTAGACTGTTTTGATACTTTTAACTTCACTTGCAACAGGAACCAGAGGTGAACCGGCAAGTAATTCAAGCTCATCGGGACAGCTTAAGGAATCCAGAAACTCGATATCATCAATTCCATTCCAGCCGCACTCGTACTCTTCAACAGGATCGTTGATATTTTGGGGAGTATTCTCGCTACAGCCTGAAAATTGAACTGTTGAAACTATTAAAACAAGTTCAAAAAAACTTAAAGACTTTAAAACCGGTTTCAGTCCCATAATAACAATTTAATATAATTTCAGGCTGTAAATCGAGATTTATCTTGAAATTACCATTTTCCCGGTACTTACAATTTTATCAGTTCTGAATTTTATCAGATAAGCTCCTTTTGATAAACAGTTTATAATATTTCTGTTCCGCCAAATACAAGCTCCATTTTTTGCTTTAAGAAAACAGATCTGCCACGATACTTTATCAATTCACAATATGATTTGATCTTTCAATACACTATCACTTGAGGAGAGTGCACTCTACGAACATGATAATCATTTTTGAACAGCATCCGGCTTAAATTTAATGATATATATGTTTGATGCTTTTTTAAAACATTGTTTTTTACCGGCAAGGTTAAACAATCTATTGGGAGTTTGACCTCCAAATGAGAAACGACGCGAATCATTGATAAGAGATATCGCTTTTATGTTTTTATTGGATGACATTAATTTTCCGGTGTTATCAAGAAAAGGAACCGTTCCTGTCGGACCGTATGAAGGAATCGTGTCCAGTAATAGTTTAAATGTGTCATCCTTATTTATGGAGATTTCTTCATCCATTTTCAGTTTTAAAATCTTAATAGATGTCTTTCCAAAAGATGAAAACTTGATTTTAAGCATTGAATCAAGGAAAATTATTGAATCACCTTGATTGTAATCGTAATGCTCCACAAACACCCATTTCAGGGTATCTCTAACAGGAAAAGAATCGACAATAAAATATTCCGATCCGTTTCTTGAGAAAGATATTTTTTTTATTCTTATCGAATAAATGGGTTTATTAAAACCGAAAAATATTGAATCAGTAACCAATGTATTATTTCTAATTACCGATTCAAACAAACAATCATCACCCACTTTTTGAGATGAATTTTCAAATAAAACATCACTGAAATAATCACCCGGGTTTTGAGAGTTTTTATGCACTGTAAAATCTGGCAATTTCTGTGAAAAAACATTAAAAAAATTAATTAAAATGATGGTTAAAATAAACTTAAAGTATCTCATAATGCCTCCCGACGTGGTTTTGTGTTTTTAACAAGGCAGTGCCTTCTTGTATTGAAAGCACTTTTCAAAATTTACAAGTTTAAGAATGGTGTCAATAATCAAACAACTTTGCATCGCTATCAAAGAACAAAACTTTACCTTTAATGCTGCCTCTGTAATTTATCCTGCTTTTCAATGTAATTCGCGCATGCGGGGCAACAATACGGCCTTTGAAAGTCATTTCCCCAATGCTGAAAACCGGATCATTAGTATATATTTTAAGGTTATTTATTGATGAAACTGTCAGTATAACACGGTCATTGATAGAAAAATCAGAATTTACATTGATTTCAACAGTATCGTTAACAGTCAATTTCGCATCAGTATCAAGAATAAAAGACCCCATATTGTAGACCCCAGAATCCAGGATCAAGTGCCCCCTGTTTCCTACGGTGACATCATTGTATATTCCGCCACTGCTTAAGGTAAGCGTTTCATCTGAACCAACATATACTGAACTGTCGCCAACCGGAACGGTTTTAACTGGAATCGTGCTGAATCCGACATTGGTTGCTTCATAAAGATCCCCATTATGAATGGCACCATTAATAAGTGAAAGGTATCCAGATAATTTTATTGTACCATTTATCACGCTTCTGTCTCGAAAGACCGCATTGCCATCTACATTTATGTTTCCGTTGAACTGACAATCCATATTTGAGATGAAGAGAATGCCAGCACCCATGGATATTGAATTCAATTGGACACGATCGAGAGTAACAATAGAGTCTGATGCGTATACGACTGGTAGTGGTTCTATGGTATCGATAACAGCAATGTCCATCTTGCCAAGAACAGCCCAACGTTCATTACCCGCTGCCCACTTTGAGGTATCATCGCACGAATATGCGAAACCGGCGTACAGATTGTTAAAAACACTTGCTTCAACGGAATCGACAAGTGTATAGTTTATACCATCGGTGCTTACGAAGCCATAAACTTTGTTGAATATTTTTTTTAATCTTACCCAAGTGTTACCGAAATTGTAACCTGCAAATGAATTAGTTGTTGTTGTATCACCCGATATAGGCCGATACTGGAAAACCAAAGTGTTATTATTTTGAACTCCTATAAATACATGGGCATCATCGTTGTTAGAAGAACCATTACGAATCATAACTCCGGTTTTTGCACTTGGAGTTGTCATGTTTTCAAAAGCTTCAGGCAGGGCAGTTATTTTGAAACTATTATCATATATTGGGCGGCAATAAAACAGAAAATCATCTTCAGTACTTCCAATATTACCTGTCCGTCCTCTCATTCGAAGATTCCATCCTTCAGCAGATTTTTCATGACGGTTCAATGCATCAAAAGACTTACCTATCGTTTTAAAATGCCATCCATCAAATTCAATCGTTTTAACTGCAGACAGATATCCAGTGCACTCAGCATGCAACACTATTGTGTAGGTTCCCTGGTGATAGCTATTGTTGTAGGTAGGAGCATTATGGCCATCAAGAATGAAAGAAACATGATTTCCCGAAACGGAATCAGATACACCATACCATTTAAAATCAATCAGATTTGTATCAATAGCACCGTCAGAAGAGGATATTTTGGCATGAAGAATCAAAGTGTCCCCATGGATCAGATACGGCGAAGCGTCTGTTGTTTCTAACCAGATACTATCTATGATTATTGACGGTAAAGCCGCAGGAATATATGGCTGAAATTTGAGAGTTCCTGCTCCTATTAAAGCAAGCGATTGGTGATTCGGGTTATATTTTTGACTATTTAGGTAATATAAAAAGGATTTGCCAAAAGAACATCCATTACCCAACGAATCGGTATATAAGGCATGGTCTTTTGGATAATAAAGCTTACTACTTCCCATACAGATCAAACCATTTTGTAGCATTGCATACATTTGGCTAGGCAGTTATCAAAATTGTAATTAACATTTGAGCAACCATAATCTTGGTAAAACAATACTTTTGGTGGTGCAGTAGAGCTGTCTATCATTTGAAGCAAAGAATGATTGTTTGAACCTATGTGATAAAAACTATGAAATATTCCTGTCCTTTCATTGTGATCCCGGGCCATAACATGTGCCTGTGGTTGAGAATGTTCATAAATGCAGGCCCATTCGTAACCTTTGCGCAACTCCCGTTGCAATATACGAGGAGTATCGTGTGGAAAACGAAAAGTTATGAGCGGAATGTTCAGATTCTCAATGTTCGGTTGATTCAGATAAAACCAGTTCTTAAAATCTCCCATCAACATTGCACGACGGGGAGCAGTAGCTGGGGCAGTCATACGTTCATGAACACGCTGCAAATACGCAGTAATTACACTGTCTTCTGCAAAAGGATTTTCTAGTGAATCAACATATGTATGGTAAAAGTTATGGGCAATTATACGCGAAACCCATATTTCAAAGTTTTTATCGCCGGTATAATTTTCGAAATAGCCTGAGAAATAAGGGTAGTTTGTGTCAGTTGTGTCTGTGTTTTCATTCAGACTATCATGCCATGCTGTATCAGACTGGTCGGTTAAATCCATGAAATAATAATCTACAGGATAATTTTCACCTTCCCAAGAACTGTCAATAACATTCCCTAAACTGTCCTTAATATGTCTCTTTGTCCATTCCTCAAAGGACGCTGTCGGTAAATTGCCGATAAGTACAGCTCCGGTAAGATTTTCAGAAATATAATACGTTCTTAGTGAATCCCTGAGTTGCTGCAATTCTGATCGAGTGTTACCATCATCGAAGGTAGTACTATCAACCCAAACCTGTTCTCCAGTGGCGAGTAAATCAGAAATATAAGTATTTACGGCTGATTTTACATGAGGAATTTTAATAATATCTTTGTTGATAATAATACCGACTTTAGAATAAACAGCGAAAGCAGTAATAAGCAGAATAATGAAAGATTTTTTCATTTTAAGACCTCCTGTTATTCGAATTGTGTGTTTTTGGTGATGAGTGTGTTGGCTAAAGATAATATCATCCGATGTTGTGAATATTTTATTGAGTTTTCAGGAGTTGTCTCAACATTGTTTATTATTTGCAATAGCATATCCCTTAATGCAACTGTAGAGGAAACTAATTTTTCAGATAATTTATCTTTATCCAATAAGATAGACAATATCATTTCTGTTTCTCTGCTTATTTTTTTATTAATGATTTCTTCGGTGAAAAATTTTTCACTCTCGTCTCCGCCGATTTTTCCGATAGCCTTGATTATTTTTTGTTTGATAATGCTCTGGCTGCCGGGATACTGGTTACAACCCTTCCTATAAAGTTCATTTAGTTCTGGCATAAGTGACCTGCTTTTAAATTTCCCAGCGGCAAAAATGGCCTCCTGCACAACTAAAGGCTCTTTTTCATTGAGACCGTAATGTATTATTATCTCAATGTTTTTGATATCGTTATCATCATAGTGGGTGAGATTATTTATCAATGATCGAATGATTCTGGTTTTTACCTGCCCACTTTTACTGCTTTTGTATTCTTGATAAAGCTGGTCAACCCTTGGTGCTGACTCGGTTAAATGAACAATTATTAGACAAAATGGCACAATTAACCTTACAATTTTGTAAATTGCATGTGATGACTCCTTCTTACAATTGAAAATGTATAAAATTGAACCATCATGGGTTCAAATGGTTTTGAAATAGTCACTAATACGGCAATTCAATATATATTGATTAATTTACCGGCTCATGTTTTACATCCTTTCTTTTTAGGTAAGCTCCCTTTTTGTTTAACAATAAATTATTAACATATTAAATTATTCCTATATCTCTAACGTATTCGACATAAAAATCAAACAGATTATTTTTCATTTCGCAAAAAAATTAATTCTATTTTTCTATCAGAACCTACGTATATTTCTGCCGGATGATAATGAACATGAACTCTTTTAACCAGCTCAATCTCCCTGTTAAGCCGTTTTTCGATATCAATAGCGATTTCATCCCCTTCACAGACACTTAATCTACCATTAATCCCACAGTTATATTAATCACCAGATACGAACCGAAACGGTATACAGAAAGCTCTTCAACAATCTTCACTCCCTTCACATTAAATACGATCTTGATTACAAACCTCCCTTAGCGACAATTTTTTACTGGTTAAGCAATGGTTTAATCTTATTTGATACTCTTCACATGTCCCTAAACAACTTCCAATGCCGCAAAACCACTGTCACTGGTCTGTATTACTGACCTTAAAAGATTCGAACCGATCTCCTTTGACAATGATTCTTCGGAATTTTTATCTATATCTGCTATCTTGTTCAATCAAAAAAGGGCAGGAAAACAAACGTTTTCCTGCCCTTTACGATTTTTATTTTTCAGAATAATTTACACCATGATCATTGCGATCAAGGGAGCAATAACAAGCGATACGACACTCATAAGCTTGATAAGTATATTAAGTGACGGACCCGCAGTATCCTTGAAAGGATCCCCGACAGTATCGCCGGTGACAGCCGCCTTATGTGCTTCGGAACCCTTGCCGCCATAAGCACCGCTTTCAATATATTTTTTTGCATTGTCCCAGGCACCTCCTGCATTCGACATAAAAAGCGCCATCATGACACCCGAAACAGTTGTTCCTGCCAGAACTCCGCCAAGCATCTCTGCACCTCCAAGAAAACCCACAATAACAGGTGTCAATACTGCAATCAAACCAGGCATTACCATCTCCTTTATTGCTGCTTTGGTCGATATATCGACACACCTTGCATAGTCTGCCTTTGCTTTCCCTTCAAGAAGCCCCGGTATGGTGCGGAACTGACGCCTCACCTCTTCAATCATTGAAAATGCAGCGCGCCCCACGGCTCCCATCGCAAATGAAGAAAAAAGGAACGGAAGCATTGCACCAATAAACAAACCGGCCATAACCGTGGGGTTGGTTACATCAATATTAACAAAAGCATTCTGGGCACTTATGCCTGCAGTCTGACGTGTAATAACGACAGTTTGTCTGAATGCGGAAAAAAGTGCCAGTGCAGTAAGGGCAGCAGAACCGATTGCAAATCCCTTTCCTATTGCAGCAGTGGTGTTCCCGACAGCATCAAGTTTATCGGTGCGGTTGCGCACCTCTTTCCCAAGTTCGGCCATTTCAGCCAGACCACCGGCATTATCTGCAATCGGCCCGTAAGCATCAACTGCAAGCTGAATCCCGGTTGTTGCAAGCATACCCAGTGCGGCAATTGCTATACCATACAACCCGGAAAAAAAGTAAGCCACAATTATTGCCGCTGCTATAAAAAGTACAGGGAACGTAGTAGACATCATACCTGTACCCAATCCTGCAATGATATTTGTCGCAGCTCCCGTATTGGAAGCATCAGCAATCCTTTGAGCCGGTTTTTTATCGACTGCAGTATAATATTCGGTAAGCATTCCTATAGCAATACCTGCCAGAAGACCTGCAATGATCGCCCAGAAAATACCGGTTGAACTGTATACCTTTGCATCCATAACAGAAAAAGTCTCTGGAGCAATCCCTGTCACAATAGGATAAGTAATAATCGCCATAGCTGCAGCAGCACCAAAAGTGCCCGTATTCAATGCTGTCTGAGGATTCCCTCCCTCCCTGGTCCTTACAAAAAATGTGCTGATCACCGAGATTACAATTCCAGTGCCGGCAAGTATCAAAGGAAGTAAAACCATATTCAGGGAACCGGATGCAGCACCAAGTACCATAGATCCGACAATTGCACCTACAAACGATTCAAACAGATCCGCACCCATCCCCGCAACATCACCAACATTATCACCAACATTATCTGCAATGGTTGCCGGATTACGCGGATCGTCTTCAGGAATTCCAGCCTCCACCTTTCCAACAAGGTCCGCACCTACATCAGCCGCCTTTGTATAAATACCACCTCCCACACGTGCGAATAGCGCTATTGATGACGCACCCATGGCAAAACCATTAAGAATGGGAAGAACTGTTAAAGTAAGTGCATCCGTTGTACTTCCAAAAACAGTTGTGTAAATCAGAAACAGCACAGACAAACCAAGAACCCCAAGACCCACAACAGACATTCCCATGACTGTTCCTCCGGAAAATGCAACAGCAAGCGCCTGGGTAAGACCTTGACGTGCGGCATTGGTAGTTCTCATGTTAGCTGATGTTGCCACCCGCATCCCGAAAAAACCAGCCAGTCCACTGCAAAAAGCACCAACTATAAAAGAAACAGCTACAAGCCGCATACTACCCTGATATCCAATAACAAGCAAAAATGCAACAGCAATAACAAAAAGCGACAAGACCTTGTATTCACGAGATAAAAATGCCATTGCCCCTTCTTTTACAGCCGCCCCGATCTCTTTCATCCTGTCTGTACCCGGATCCTGTTTATTGATCCAGGCAGATTTGAGCAACGCGAACAACAACGCAAGAACACCAGTACCAATAGTTAACCAAAGATACATCTGCATCTTTTCCATTGAACCTCCTGAATGTTTAATATTATTAATGGTATTATCATTTTTTTTAGAGGAAAAAACTGTCTGGTAAAGCTTCTCACAGCAAATTCCTAAGTAGAATTAAGGTTAATTTGAATATAGTTTTCTGTCGTAAATAAAGCAATCAGGAGTTGATACATCCTACCCGACAACACTCCTGATCCATTGATGCTGTTTTCAATAATATTGCGGAAAATTCTGCGGCACTGGTAAATAGATCTCATTATCAGATTTTTTCTCAATCACATTTTCTTCCTTGTTTTCATCATCATTTTCCTTATCCATATAATCATCGCCATCTAAACCAATCTTTTGCTCAGGAATATAATCCGCAACTGGTTCAACCGGTTCCAGACCGATTCCGGTTTCTTTCTTAATTTTCTGGAGAACTTCAGAGGCGGTAAAAGAAACCGTTTCATCAGGATCATCAACAAACTGCTGAATAATTGGAACAGCACTCACCTCATTTAATTTGCCAAGTGCAATAAGTGTCTCTATTTTTAAATCCCGCATGCTTATCTTTCCCAAAATATCGATCAGTATGTCGGCAACCCAACTGTCATTGATTCCACCCAGACTTGAAATCGCAAGTGAACGTATACGACTATCCTCAGATATATCCAGTGCGATTTCATGTAAAACAGGAATAATCTGGCTCTTTTTGGATGCAAGCTCTTCACGAACTGCCTTTACCTCCTGTGGTTCAAATGGCTCCTTCGCAAAAGCTGTTTTCAGTTCCGAAAGTTTTTGTCTGACAAACAGTTTTATTTCATTCTCTTTAGTGATTACTGAATTGTCTGATTTCAGACCTTCTTTTTTTTCCGGCACCCCCTTATCGACTTTCAAGCTGTCCACTTCCTTACGTAATTGAGAGATTGTTTTATTCTGATGCAAAAGACGATCCTCAAGTCCCTGTAATCCTTCCGCTTTTCCCAAACCAAACTGTTCCCTGAACCTTAAACCTAATCGTATTGAAGGGCGGGTAAAGGATTTATCCGCTGAAGATACTATCGAGTATCTTCTGTCCCGAAGCATTTCCCCGAAATCAGCTATTCCTGCAAAAACTTCCATTCTGTTTTTCAAAAACCTGTAACTTGCAAACATAGAAAAATGGAATCTTTTATCCAGTCGGAAAGTTTCCATAGTAATATAAAAGCCGCTTCCGAAATATTTTTCCAGTCCAAAAAACGGATTAAAAATTTCATCACGGTTATCTGCCATAGTCTGAAAGCCAAAATGAACTCTCAGCTTGATTTTTTCCAGGCTTTTAGCAAGAGCCAGATAGAGTTCCGTTTTCAGTGTATCTGCCTCATGATCACTGAGGTGAGCTTCTTTGTGGGAAAAAAAGTTATGAATTCCTAAAGCAACTGATGGAACAAAACTGTTTTTTTTATCGAGAATTCTGGCTTTCATTCCACATGTAAACCCTCCGGCATAACCGGCTTCAATGTTTACCCATTCACTTAAACCGATATTGAAAACTCCATGAGGAATAAAGACAACTCCTTCGGTTGAATCAAAAATATTGCATCCCTGCAAATCGAGAACAAATTGATTACCCTCAATAAAATCGGCATAAGGAATCTGGTGAAGAGAACTCCAACGGGTTTTGGCGTCACTTTGAGAATAAATCACCATACAAAGGACCAGTAAAAGTATCCTCCGGCTGGAGCTTTTTGTCATCACTTCCGCCCATACATGCGATACTGATGAAAATATTCTTCTGATATCAACCAACCTGTATCAAAAACCGCAGTTTTAACAAGTATAACCTGCCTGAATAAAACCGATAAATTGATTATCAAACTTATCATTAATCCAGGCAAACCAGGTAAATTGTACTATCAGGAACTGAATAGTGCCTTAAAAATATTTCAAATTTTTATAATTTTCTGATCTGCCAGTTACCTTGATGGAGACGATTAATTTACAGCTTGTCCCGCAGTGCGGGAATAAACTGCGAGAGCGACATAGCCGCAGAAAAGGTTTTATGACTGTGAAGGCCATAATAAAATGGTGAATTATGAATTATGAATGGTGAATGATCAAAATCAAAAAAAACATCCAAGATAAACTGCCGAGAACAGTATTAAAGTGGCAAAATATTGATACACCACGCATAGTAGAATATACGATTTAATTCATAATTCATAATTCATAATTCTTAATCAATCCTGCTGATCGCCGGCTTTTGCTTCAAACAAAACTTCAACATTTTTATCGTTTGTATTATCGGTATTGTCGCGGTCTGTATGATTCTGTCCTTCTGTTTCATTTGCCTGATCAGCAACAGGATTCTCTTCTTTTACAGGAGCAGGCAAACGATCGCGAATTTCTCTTAAAAGACGAATGATAGTATCGTTCTGTTTAATCAGACGATCATCCCTGTTCGAGTTACCTTTAAAGCCGGGCCGTTTGCGAGGATGATGCTGTTGGGAGGATTGGTGATTTCCATTATATTGAGAATTGTTCCCATAATTAAAATTGAAACTTGAACTGGGGCTGTATCCGTGACTTTTCGGTGAAGATTTTCGATTCGGGCTAATATAGTTGCCCCGTGATTCATCACTGCTCATTCAGATAACTCCTTTCTCCATAGCGGAGGAAATGTTTTGGATAAATAAAATAAATTTGATAAAACCCTGGTGTGGGGGCCCTGTCTGATGTATGATTCAGGTTTTTCAAACAATTATATATTCGTGGTAATAATATGACAATTTGAAACTGATATCAATATTTTATAACTGAATTAAACTAAATGCAAGCTATGTGCTGTTTATTTTTATAATTTTGTGCAGTAATCAGAAAGATAATTTAATTCAAAACAGTATGGAAGTCTTAAATCGATACCCTGCGTAAAATATAGTTTCGGATTTTTTCATAACACAAACAATTCATATGTATACCATTAACCTGATGCGTAAACCATGTTATCTGCCGTTTTGCATATCTTCTGGTATTTCTTTGAATAGTATAAACAGCTTCCTGTTTTGTAACTTTGCCTTCTTCCAGTGCAAACAACTCCCTGTAACCAAGAGTCTGCATTCCGGGAGATGATGAATTGAAGCCATTTTCCCTGAGCTGCCGAAACTCTTCATACAATCCCTCAGCAAACATCATTTCCACACGCCTGTTTATTATATCGTAAAGTTCAGGGCGCTCTATATCAACTTTCACCACTATAAACTCCATATCCTCAGGAGCTTTATTCCTGCTGCCCGATTGCGATAAAGATGTTGCGGTTTGATAAAAGTAAGCCAAAGCCCTTATAATTCTCTGCATGTCATTTTGATGTAATCTCATGGCCGATTGCGGGTCTATTTCACATAATTCTTTATATAAAGTCTCGCTTCCCTGCTCTTTTCCCCTGTTTATCAATTCATTTTTCAGTTCAGGATCCGATTCAACATGGTTACAAAAACCTTCACTAAGACTCCGGAAATAAAGCCCGGTTCCTCCACAAATCAAAACTGTTTTATTTTGTCTGGCAAGCGTACGGATAACATCTGCACTTTTCTCTGAAAATCTATACGCAGAATATTGCTGTGACGGCAAAATTTCATCAACCATCCAGTGCTTTACCAGGTTTAATTGATCTCTTTTTGGTTTTGCAGTACCAATATCCATATACCTGTAAATCTGACGGGAATCACAGGAAAGAATATCCCAATTATTTTCTGTAGCAATTTTCAGGGCAATTTCAGTTTTCCCAACCGCAGTAGGACCAAGCAGGACCGGAACGCGTATTCGTTTATTCTGATATTTAACCATTTTTTTCCTTTGTGACCTAACCTCTTGCAGTATCCCGAAGTAATTGGGTATTTTCTAAGCCTGAAAAGTTTTTTTCTTCTATTAACAAGAGTATTCTTCTCCTGATGAAAATTCGGCCTCTTTTTCTTACTTTTTCACTGATATTACTGATATTTTTATCTCTTCTGGGGTTTCGTTCAGGCAAAATCCAGCAATTCAGCTCTCAACTTATCAATATTTATTTCCCAAAAAATAGTTTAGAACATCCTGAGTTCTCAAAAAGAGATCTATCAGCAGACCAGGCACTCAAAAACTGTTTTGATGAACTTGAAATTACCGAATCCAATATCAAACGACAATTTTCTCCCGAAGACTCAACTATCAGTTATGAAATTTCTGTTCCACGCGGCAAACCGATGGAGTGGATTGTCTGGTTCCTCTTTTCATATCTGAAAAAATTCAACTATCTTATTAATGATTGTGAATATAGTACAAGAAGAAATAGTTGTCAGGTAAGTTTTGCCTCCAGTTCACGCACTAAGCCAGTTTTACATTTCAAGATCGTACGATCACCGGTTTTCTTCAGCAAAACTGCCAAAATGGCAATCATAGTTGAAGATTTCGGATTTGAAGCAGATAACACAACTGTTAATTTTCTCTCTTTTCCACACCCCCTCACCGTTTCACTGGTCAGTACCGCAAAACTCTCTGTCTGGACTGCCCAAATCGCCAATGAGTATAAAAAAGAGATCATAATACTGCTTCCTATGGAACCTCTGCCCAGATCACATTCAACATATAAAGAATCAAACATTATGGTTCATTATCCACAAAACAGGATTGTATCCATGTTTGAGAAAGCAGCAGAATCGGTTCCGAATTTTGCCGGTTTCAGTAATCTTGGCGGAAACAGGGTAATGGCCGATTCCCGCGTGATGAAACTCCTTTTTTCGCAGATCAAAAAACGACACGGATACTTTATTATCAACCCAACAACCAGGAAATCAGTTGCCGACAAGTTGGCTCAAAAAATGCAAGTACCATACGAAAATATAGATTTCACCATTGATACAGACAGAAACTCCGAAGAGATCCTTGAATCAATAAGACACTTCATCTTGAGCGCACACAAAACAGGAAAAGTGTTGATAAAAGGAAAAGCGACAGATTCATTTATTAAAGCACTCAATGATGCTATCACTGTGTTCAAACATAATGGAATCGAACTGGTATATGCATCAGAGATTATAAAACATCCTGAAGAGAATTGAGAATTAAGAAGTAAGATCTTTTTCCTGTCCTTAATCGGGGTCGAAACCCGGAACTTCGGGTCGGTATCGATTCTGTATTCTCTGTTTCCATAACCCGCTTCCAATTGATAAGGATAACCGCACAAGTAATAATTACTTTCAATTTGCATTCGACCCAAAAACATTGTAAATTGGTTTTGAAGGAGGAACAGAATATGGCAACATTGGGAGTTAATGTAGATCACATCGCAACTATTCGTCAGGCCAGAACAGAGAGTGAACCGGACCCGGTTCAGGCAGCAGTTCTTGCAGAACTCGCTGGAGCATCAGGAATAACAGCACATCTTCGTGAAGACCGCAGACATATTCAGGACAGGGATATTTATATCCTTAAACAGGTTGTCAAAACCCATCTGAATCTTGAGATGGCACCGGTTACAGAAATGGTTAATATAGCAGTAGATGTTCTACCCTATATGGTTACCCTTGTTCCGGAAAAACGTCAGGAAAAAACAACTGAAGGTGGTTTGCCAGTTCGTGAACGGGAAAAAGAACTCGCAGAAATAGTTGAAAACTTTCGAAGTCACAACATTCTGGTCAGCCTTTTTATCGATCCGGACATTAATGTGGTTAAAGCAGCAAAGAAAACCGGAGCTACACATATCGAACTTCATACAGGATATTATGCCAATTCTTCAGGAATCACAGCAATTTCTGAAGAGCTCGGGAAACTCAAAGATTGTGCAATGGCTGCAAACAAACTCGGATTACATATAAACGCAGGTCATGGTCTCAATTACAGAAATGTCGGTGCTGTTGCACAGATCGATTATATCGAAGAACTTAATATAGGACACTCAATTATTGCCAGAGCGTCTCTTTCTGGCATGGAATCTGCAGTTCGTGATATGATAGCACTGATATAAACCTTCATCGGGCAAAATCGGAAGGCCGACTCAATAATCACAACCGGTATACCGATATCGCCCTGACCACTGGTTGAGGTGCCGGAAAACTTATCTGATCTCCTTTTAGAAAACGCGAGCCCCCTGGTAATCAGGAGGCCGCTTTTTTAAACACCTGTTAATTACCCGATTGTGGTACAAGAAGAGCTGCCGGGAAAGTTTCAAACATGTCTCTGGCAAAAAAATGGGACGAAGCTGATATTTTTTCTCCGGTCAAAACATTTTCCCATACTGTACACTCCGTGTATGGATTTTCTAATGCAGTATCTCCCCACACCTCTTTACCAATTGGTAACTGATTCTGATTAACCAAAGAAACCATAAAACGGGGAACAACTGCAACTATCCACCTCTCCTCTTTTTTCCGTGCAAAAGCAACCATGTTATCTCCACACTTTCCTTTTGTGTTCAATGCAATATACTGCCCGCTTTTAAACAGATCCCGGTTTTCGTTACGGACTTTTAATCCCCGGAAAGTAACAAACATCTTTACACGCCCATCCTGCCAGTTTTTTAACAACTCTTTTACATATTCTTTTTTTTCCTGCGAATGGATCGAACGTATCTGTTTTAAGAATATTTCTCTTTTCCTGTAATCGGTCTCATGACGATTATCGGGGTCTACCAGAGAAAAATCCCACAGTTCTGTACCCTGATAAAAATCTGGTATACCAGGAGACATGATCTTAAGCAGGCATTGGGATAAGGAGTTCAGGAATCCATAAAACGCGACTTTTTCCTGAAAAGGTAAATAATCAGAAAAAAATTCTTCAGAAAGTTGGGGGTCGAGGATTTTTTCAATAAATAACAGTAAACCGGATTCATAATCACTATCATGCTCTATCCAGCCGGTATGGACTTTTGCCTCCCGTACGGCTTTGAGCATAAACTCCTGAATTCTTTTCACGAACTCATTTTGTGAATAGTTCTGGAGCGGGAAAGCTCCGATAATTGTCTGGTAAAGGAAATATTCATCATTGCGATCAGGAATCTGCGATTCACCATTTATCACTTTCCACCTTGAATTGATCTCACTCCATTTTTTTATCTTTTGTTCCCACAGCCCGGGAATTTGCGATAAAACATTCAGGCGCGCCCTTGCATCTTCACCTCTTTTCGAGTCGTGTGTTGATGTTGCATTCAGGGTGCAGGGCCACAGTTCATTTCTATCATGATTGAATGCATGAAAATCAGAAAGATTTATACCGAAAATTTGCGGCCATCCCCCTACCTCATTCAGGGATATCAGGCGATTGTAATCATAAAGAACGGTATCTTCGAGTCCCTTGGCCATCAAGGGTCCTGTAAACTGCTGAAACCTCATCACTACATTCAGCCACTCCTTTTTCTGATTGCCAGGGATATGTGGATCATATTTCAAAAGTAAAAACCTTTCTATAAAATTGAATTCAAGAGTTAATGACGGGCTGCGTTTGCGTGCAGCAGAGATTGCTTCCTGAAGACGACCGCAATCGCTGCTACTGAACATCTCTTCATTTATATACGAACGGTAAACCGGAAACGAAGCGATCAGTTCAACAAGAGCACTGCGTAAACCGTACAGGGTAATATCTGTGCCCATCCGGTCGCTGCGGCTGACTCCCTTTATCAAAAGCGCCAGATTATCTATATCACCTGCCATGTGTTTTTGTATAATCAACCGTTTTTTTTCGGCCAGTAGCAGGTCAAAATTAATTTTGAGTCCTATAAATTCATGATAAATCTGGTCAAAATATTCCCTGTTTTCCTTATAACAGAATATCTGGTTTACGTAATTACAAAAATCGTATCCGGTTGTTCCCTCAACAGGCCATTGTGAAGGAAGTTTTTCGTTGTAACCAAGTATTTTTTCTACTATCATGAATGTACCCGGAGCGCTGTTTCTTACACGCTTAAGATATGTAAAAGGATCGTACAGCCCGTCAATATGGTCGATTCTGATACCTTCAATTTTTCTTTCATTAACAAGTGACAAGAGATACCTGTGAGTATTTTTAAACACCTGATCATCTTCCATCCTCATTGATATAAGGTCATTAATGGTAAAAAATCTGCGGTAATTGAGTTCTTCACATGCAACTTTCCAGAAAGAGAGTTTTAAAAGCTGTTGCGAAAGCAGGGTATTCAGCAGATCGAAACTCTGCGGGTCTCCGGGACTACCGTTAAATTTTGACACTGTTGTCTCTATGTATTCCCGTATTCTGTTATCGTCTGTATACAATTCCCAAAGTATTTGTTTAACAAAAGCTATCTCCGATTTTCTCATCTCCGAATTTGTAAAAGAATCGAGTGTGCTCAGTGTGTAAAGTACACCGGATAGTTTGATCCGGTTTCTGTTGGAAAGGCCTGGAATGGTTTTGAGATGTTTGATACCCTGTCTAAGGATAAATGAGGTTGTTTCTATTTTTACCGGGAACTGATGATCATAGTAGTTGATTTTAAATCCATCGGGTTCATATGATAAACGGATTTCTCCTTTATGAAGGCAGTTTCCATAGATATCCCCAAGGATTGGAACAAGCAGCCGCCCACGGATTCCTTCATACGGGTGATCCCAATTGATGTCGAAATAGTTTATCGGGATGTGGTCCGGTCCGTTTTCCAGAAGTTCCATAAGGAATCTGTTTTCTTTGTGAATTGCCATGTGATTTGGTACAAAGTCCTGAATCCATCCCATACCCGAATGCTTAACTTTATCCAGAAGCGAATCAAATTCTGTTTTTTTTCCAACTTCTGGATTTATTTCGCATGGATCGACCATATCGTACCCATGAGTACTGCCTGGTCTGGCTTTAAAAACCGGTGATGCGTATATGTGGGAGATACCCAGTTGTGAAAGGTACGGAATAATCTCTTCGGTATCTTTGAAAGTGAAATCTTTGTTAAACTGGATTCTGTATGTCGCGGTGGGTATATCGATTCTTTGGTTCATAATTTTACCTTTTCTGAATTAAAGAACCAATATTTGTACGCAAAAAAGGTGCCTGATTTCAGATTTCAGTGTTTTATGCTGTCGTGTTTCGAGGTCTGATTATTATTACCGGAAGAGTATATGGGATTTGTGAATGATTAATTTGGAATTTGGAATTGAGAATGAAGATCAGATTATCCGGGTCGCCGGGTTTAAACTCTTCCCCCAGTCCCCCTTCTCCCGCAATGAGACGGGGGCCAGTTGGATAGTAATGTATAATAATTTTATTTTCTCAGCTAAAAGCCTCGGTCACTTGTAAATGATCAATTTGTAATTAAGAACATCATTTCCGCCCAGGGCATAACGGGCTCACTGCCGTTCGCCCCGATAAACATTGAGATACAATAAAAACTGCTTGTCATTAACAATCTGGCATTTTTTTACTTTTTATCCACTTCTGTGGATTAAAAAACATAAGCACTCCGCGGCCGTGTTGAGCAACACCTGCACCAAAGAAAAACGGCTTTTTTTGTTCGAGTCCCGCTTTATTCTTTTACTTATTGAGCGAGGATAAAAAATGTTTTCAGTGCGGGCGAGTTTGAAAAACGCGTCCTGTTTGAATCAATATAAACTTACATACTGTTTTAATTTGCAGGTGGTAAGCAAAACATGGCCGCTCCCAGGGCATGTTTTCATTGCCATTCTTTAACCGTATAGAAAATGCTTGATTATATTTTAAAAAAAGTGTAGATTATTAATCCGATTAGAGTGATTTTTAATTATTTTACATATTTAAGTGTTACTTGCTAATCATTTGATACTCCTTTTGTATGTTTTTACCTTCAAATGACTGTACTCCAGGCTTCGATTCGTCCAGGTTAAATCCAGCTCAAAAGAAATCAACTGATAAAAACAATTTTATTGGCACGAATGTCAAACAGGACTGGAGTGCTGGAAAAGAGAATGATGAAGTTTGCAGAGTTTGATCTTGACGATCAGATAATCCAGTCACTGGACAATGCCGGCTACAGTGAATGTATGCCGGTGCAAGCCCGTACCCTTGAACATACGCTTCAGGGAAAAGATGTATTTGTTCAATCACAAACTGGTACCGGAAAGACAGCAGCTTTTCTGGTATCGGTTTTTTCCATGCTGCGAAACGATACGTTACGAGGAAAAAAGGCGTTAATTATTGCTCCCACTCGAGAATTGGCTGCTCAAATTGAGAAAGAGGCGATTCTTTTAGGGGATAACCTTAACCTTGGCATATGCAGTTTTTATGGTGGTGTGGGGTATGGAAGACAGGAGCACTATCTCAAAATGGGTGTGGATATAATGATAGGCACACCTGGAAGAATACTTGATTTTAAAAAATCAGGGAAGATTGATTTCAAGCAGATCGGAATATTTGTTGTAGATGAAGCTGACAGGCTCTTCGATATGGGCTTTCTGCACGATATTACTACCATGTTTCGCAGCTTACGGCCTGCATCCGAGCGCAAAACTATGCTTTTCAGTGCAACATTGAGTCGTGAAGTCAGAATGATCGCCCGTGAATATATGAATAATCCGGTAGAGATCGAACTGACTCCGGAAAAAATCACTGTCGATGCTATTGCCCAGGAACTCTTTCATGTCTCTAAAGATGAAAAAATAAATCTGCTCCTTGGAATACTTAAGAAAGAAAAACCCAAAAACGCACTGATATTTACCAACATGAAGGAAGAGGCCCGGATCGTTGCAGAAAGACTTCGTCACAACGAATATCCCTGCGAATTTCTTTCTGGTGATTTACCGCAGGGAAAACGTTCCAGGATCCTTGAAGAAGTAAAGTGTGGCAAGATTTCTCTACTGGTCGCAACAGATGTTGCAGCCCGGGGAATTCATATAAATAATCTTGAGTTGGTTATTAATTACGATATTCCTGAGCACTGTGAAAATTATGTCCACCGTATCGGACGTACAGCCAGAGCCGGAAAAACCGGAAAGGCAATCACTCTTGCCTGTGAGGATTATATTCACGGTTTAAAACCGATCGAGCAATTAACGAATTGCAAAATACCGGTTTCCTTTGCAGATTCAGATTATTTTGTGGAAGACAGCAGTGCCAATATGAGCTTTAGAAAAATCAAACATAACAACCCTCAGAACAATTACTCTTCCAGAAGCTCTTCAAGAAGAAGAAGATCTTCATCAGCAAGACAAAACTCTGATTACAACGCAAATAGAAACCGTTCTTCCAACAACTCCCGAACCGAACAACAAACACATCAGCACAGACGAAACGATGCTGTTCCAGGGTCAAATAAACGACACACAAACAAGACTGCTCCAAAACCTGCCATTATAAACAACGTTGTTGAGCAGAAACAAACAAAGAAGACCAACTGGCTTCAGAAAGCCATGATCAAGATTTTCGGATAATAAGCTGGCGTTTCCTCGGCAAAACTGTAGCTTTTGAAAAACTTGTTTTTGATTGTAAAGCTTTGAAAATTACGTTCTGCCAAATGATGCGTGATCTCACATGAATGCCATTTGGTAGAACCCAGAAGTAAACCGTATCAGATTTCCCGTCTACCGTACTACTACCACGATATAAAAACAGTAAGACTTATGCTTAATATCGGCCAGTCCAGAAAAATACCGTTAAAAATAGAAGTCGGAAACGGAGAAACTTTCTGGGAGGTCTGGAATTCAACAACATACCTTACAAACGGGTTCCAGAATATTAATCTTCCTGAAAAGACACAGGGACGCTATGTAAGATTATCAATGACAGGAGAGAATTCTGACAAAACCGGATGGTTCAGTATAGTTGAAACTGAAATATGGGGAGATAATTTAACCGGTGCGGTTATTTCATCCGCAAACGTAATGGAATCAATGAAAAGAGACATAAAGATTTACGGCAACAGCTTAACATTTACAAAAGGTGCAATAATTCAGGAGATCACGCTTTTTAATACTGCAGGAAGAGTTTTGTTAAGACAGAATATCGGCAAAGATAAAAATACCGTAAATATCAATCGCAAGGTGGTTCCGGGAAGTTATATATTAAGAGTCAAATCTAACGGTATATTTCGTACCGGCAGGATAATAATTTCTGATTAATCAGGTAAACAACCGGGTATAAGATTACGGGACTTGTGTGCCCTGCAAGCATGAATATCCATATCTTAGTACCCGGGCGTACTCTTTAACAGTTCTCCTTTTATTACATTTCCAAGCCATATTAACGACATAATCCCGATTATCAAATTACTGAGTGCAACCGATATCCATATCCCGTTAATCCGGAAAAAATATCCCGCAATCAATGCAAGCGGCAAAAACACTGCAAAAACCTGAAACAACATAATCAATACCGAATTGAACGGTTTTCTCAGTACATTAAATGCCGTTACCGAAACAGTTATTATTCCGGCAAATGCATAACTTGACGAAACAATACGGAGATATTTTACTGTATTTTCAACAATTACAGGATCATTGCTGAATATTACAGCAAACAGATTCCCCAGAAAATACATCACAAGAAAAGTGACAAATCCCCACACAAGGGAAATCTGATTTCCGAATTTGATTGAAACTGCAATTCGTTTCATCTTTTCTGCCCCCAGATTCTGCCCGATAAAAGGTCCCAGTACTGAAGAAAAAGCCAAAAAGAAGATAAGCACCAGAGACTCAATTCGTGAAGCAACTCCAAAAGCAGCTACAATTTCCGGTCCGTATGACGACAACATTCTGGTAATGATTCCCATTAAAACCGGTGTCAGCATATGTACACCTGATACCGGCAACCCAATATAGAGCTGCTCTTTCCACGATTTTATCACACTTTTAAAATCAGGGGTTTTAAGTAAAATCAGCTTGTCCCTAAAGTAAAGAAAACTGATTGATGCGATAAGAGTTACAGCTCTTGCTATTACAGTCGAAGTTGCCGCTCCTGCAAGTTCCATTCTGGGAAAAGGTCCGATACCAAAAATTAAAAACGGATCAAGAATCAGATTTGTAAGAGCTGATATCATCATTATCAGACCAGGAACTTTTACATCACCTTTTGCCCTTATTGCATTATTGCCTACCCGCGGAACAAGAACAGCTATCATAGCGAAATAATAGATAGTCATGTATTCAGAAATCAGATTGCAGATCTCATTTGAAGCACCAAGGAATGTAAACAAAGGACGAATTGTTAACAAACCGACAATTGATAACAGTACCGATACAATAAATGTCAGCATTAACGAATCTGTTGTAAGCTGTTGTACCTTATACTTGTTTTTTTCTCCAACAGCCTTTGAAATC
>DATGNN010000142.1:0-13687 GCA_035306725.1 Chitinispirillaceae bacterium
AGTTGTTTACCCTTGCATCGATGGACAAAGATCCCGATTCAATTGAATTAACCGATTCACTTGCTGTTGTCGAGTTTACAATTTCCGAAGGTGAAGCGATAGATTTGATGCTCAACAAAAATCTCAGTCTTAAACAGATCGATAATGGAATCCAGTTGCATCAAATGCAGATAGAAATAGCAAAATGTGACTTTTTTCCGACAGTTTATGCCGGAGCATCAGTATCAAAAATCTCCATGTTTGATTCTTACGACAGAACCAGTTGGGGTGATGATCAGAAGATATTTATTGGTGCATCCATACCAATCTATTCCGGGGGACAGAAAGTCCAGAAAGTCAAACAGGTATCCTTTGAAGAACAAAGTTTACACGAAACAAAAAGGAAAACCATAAGTCAGCTAACCCTTGCACTCAATAACTATTTCGAAGAGCTCGCTGTTGCACGTGAAGAATGTATTGAAGCACGCCACCTCATTTCATTAACCGAACAGGGTGTGGAAATCTCTTCACTCTCCTATGAAATCGGACAAATAACCCAGAACGAGTTGACTCAAAGCAAACAACACCTTAGTATGTCACAGCTTGCATATAACAATGCCGTATATAAATTAAACACTGCAATTGCAAATATAAAAATGCTGCTGGGAGATGAAACGTTACTTTCAACCAAAGTGGAGGATTAATAAATGAAAAATATTCTTTGTATATTTTTAGTTCCAGCAGTTCTTATGCTGGCAGAATGCAGCAATCGAACAAAAGATCAAAATGCACCAAAAACGATTCAGCAGATGCACAATGAAAAAGGCATTCCAGTAACAACCAGTAAAATCGGAAATGGAATTATCAGAAGAATTGAACGAAGCAATGGTACTCTTAGCGGAGTAGTCGAAGCTACACTTGCCAATGGAATGGGCGGTACTGTTAAAAGAATCAACGTTTCTCTTGGTGACAGGGTAAAAAAAGACGCGGTAGTTGCCGTTATGGAAATTGATGGTGGTTCACCGATTGATGTTGCCCAGAGTGCTTATGATTATGCCAAAAAAGCTTATGAACGCGCAAACAAACTTCAGGAAAAAGGTGCTATATCAAAAGAACAGGTTGAAGGTGCACGGGTTCAGTATGAAGATGCAAAAAGAAAATTGGGCCAGGCAACTGTCGGCGTTAATGTAAAAGCTCCTTTTGCTGGAACTGTTATTGAAATTTATGAAACTGTAGGCAGTAAAATCGGTGAGAAAACTCCTCTGATAAAAATTGCAGATCTTTCAACTATTAAAATTGAGATGCAGGTAAATCAGCAGGCGATTGATTATTATAAAACAGGTCAGAAATCTTTTTTACTTTTAAATAATGATACATTATGGGGATCTATTGAGCGCATTGCTCTGGGTGCCAACCAACTGGCACACAGCTTCAAAGTAACTGCACTATTCCCCAATAACGATCAACGCCTGAGACCTGGATCATTTAAACAGGTATACACTATTGTTGAAGAAAAAACACAGACATTGTATGTACCAATCGAAGTTGTAAATTTCGATCCTGATAACACCCCCTACATTTACACTTTTGTTAAGGGTAAAGCTGCAAAAACAAACGTCACTCTCGGAATTACAACAAAACAGTTTTACGAGATTACACAAGGGTGTACATCTGATGATCAGATTATTGTGTCGGGCCTGACGATGCTTAATGATGGCGTCAAAGTCAATGTGATTAATAAGTAAAGGAGCGTGGAATGAATATAGCCGGAATCAGTATTCGACGGCCACTAATGATAATCATGATCATTCTGGCATTGGCAATGTTTGGAGTGGTTGGTTTCTTACGGTTACCAGTAGATAAATTACCGGATATGGAACTGCCATTTATAACCGTTCAGACAATATACCCCGGAGCAGGTCCGGATCAGATAGAACAGAATGTAGTCAAACCTATTGAGGATCAGATCAGTACAATTAGTGGAATAAAAAACATTAACTCATATTGTCTGGAATCGGTAGCTTTTATTATTCTTGAGTTCAATGCAGGGATTGATGCAGATTTTGCAGCCATTGATGTCAAAGACAAGATTGATCAGATTCTCTATACGCTTCCGAATGATCTTGAGAAACCAATTATCAGTAAATTTAATCCGAATGATAAACCTGTAGTTACTCTTTCGGTAACAGGACCTGTCAGTCCGGAAGAATTACGCCATTATGCTGACAATGAATTGAAAGATCATTTTGCACAGATAAATGGAGTAGCAAAGGTTGAGATTATCGGGGGGCGTGAGAGAGAGATAATTATAGACCTGGATGCCGAAAAACTTTCTGCTCATAACCTTACAATTTTTCAGGTTGCAGCTCTTCTCAATGCACAAAATTCAACCATACCGGGTGGATTCATTACCGGAAATTTAAGAGAATATTCAATTAAAGTAGAAGGTGAATTTGCATCACTCGATCAGATCAGGGAAATGCGGATTCCTGTATATAAACAGTACGGCCCGATTAACGAGAATTACACTGTTCATCTTAAGGACATCGCAACAGTAAAAGATGGATTTAAGGAAGTACGTGAATCCGCTCGTTTTCAGGGCAATGATGCAGTTCTTCTTTCTATTACAAAAAGCTCCGATGCAAACGTTGTTAATACTGCAGATTTAATCCTGAAAAAAATTGAAGAAATCACTCCATTACTTCCTTCAGGTTATTCTGTTGATATCGTTGAAAACTCCTCCACCTTTATTAAAAATACTGTTTATGATACTTATGGTAACATTATAACTGGTGTTATCCTTACTGCACTCATTCTTTTATTATTTCTCTTTGACTTACGCCTTGCAATAATTGTTGCCATTACAATGCCGGTTTCTTTGATACTTGCCATTATAGGAATGAGTATTGCAGGTCTTACCCTCAATATTATTACACTGATGTCGTTAACGATATCCATTGGAATACTTGTCACCAATTCTATCGTAGTGATTGAAAATATCGTTCGACACCGTGATTCCGGCCAATCAGTACGCAAAGCTTCACAAGAGGGTACAAATGAGATTTTCATGGCAGTACTGGCTTCAACCCTGACAAATCTTGCAGTTTTCATTCCTATTGCAACAACAACCGGAGTTATCGGCAGTGCGTTTAAATCTCTGGGACTCACGATTGTGTTCGCAACTGTTGCATCCATCTTTCTGAGCTTCACTTTGACTCCACTTATGGCATCCAGAATGCTCAAACGGAAAGATGTAAATAAATCAAAAGATAATCGCACAAATCCAATTGATCGGCTTCTTGCCCTGGTTGATCGTTTGTATGAAACCATTCTTGACAGAATACTCTCAGGCAAATTGGCACAATTTGCCATAGTTGGATCTGTGTTAATAATCTTTTTGGGCACCGTGATATTTATTACTCCAAAATTAGGTTCAGAATTCATTCCAGATATGGATGAAGGTATTATTGTTATCTCAATTGAACTGCCATCCGGAACTCCAGTTGATGTTACTAAAAAGCAAGTACTTGCTATTGAAAACCTGGTAAAGGAGCTTCCTGATCTCATAGCAGTATCATCAACAATCGGTGGTTCAGGAACCAAAACCGGAGTTCAGTATGGCCAGATACAACTTCAGTTTACCCCGGAGAACCAGAGGAAAGAATCGGTTTACGACAAAATGAATATTATCCGTCCGATGCTTTCGGAAATACCGGATGCCAAAATCAGTCTGGTTTCAATTGGAGGTTTTGGTGTTGATGAGGCAGATATGGTTATTGAAATTAAGGGCAGGGAAATGGAAAAACTTATTGCCATCTCAGATAAGGTTGCCGGGATTGTTTCCCGAACTCCGGATATGACAGACATTAACAGTTCATGGAAAGGAGACAAACCACAAGTAGTTATTATTCCCAATCGTGAACGGATGGAACACTATGGCCTTTCTCCAAACCTATCACAGACAACTACTATCCAGATGCTCGGTGGTCTTGTCAGATATAATATAAGCGGCAACGATGAGGCGATCTATCGCGAAAATGGTGAAGACTATCCGATACGAATACAGTTGGACCAGCATGCTCGAAGCAATATTCGTGATATTCAAACCATGGAAGTACTCACCCCAAAAGGCCCTGTACCGCTTGAAGCAATTGCAGATGTCTGTTACAGCAGCGGCATATCATCGATAACCCGGAAAAATAAACAACGAATGATTGAGATCACTGCAAATAATACAAGAGGCAATATCGGGAAGAAAATGTCAGCAGTTAAAGAACAATTAGACGGGTTGCAGCTTGATCCAGGGTACAGTATTGATTTTGCCGGTATGAAGGACATGCAGGATGATGCTTTTAACCAGTTAGGTTTTGCAGCTATTCTCGCAATTGCTTTAACATTCATGCTCCTTGTGGCGCTTCTGGAATCTTTTTCAATGGCTTTTGTTATTATGCTTACCATTCCACTCGGACTTATTGGCGTTATCTGGTTTCTTTTCCTTAGTAACAGTGCACTTTCAATGGTCTCACTGATGTCGATAGTTATGCTTATAGGAATTGTTGTAAACAATGCAATTTTACTTATAGATTATGCACGACATCAGAGACTCAGTAAAGGAGTTAATGCCAAAGAAGCTATTGTCAAGGCTGGCGGCACAAAACTCAAGGCAATTATCATGTCCAATACAGCAATTATTATTTCCATGATTCCAATGGCATTCGGTATTGGAAGCGGTGGTAATTTCAGGGCTCCATTTGCTATTACAGCCATAGGCGGAGTCACATGTGCAACATTATTTACTTTTTTCCTTATTCCGATCTTATATGTCTGGACTGCACCATCATTGGAACACCTTAAAAAAGAATATGATTCTGAACACTCTGTTTAAAAGGACCAAAGACCATGGAAACAATAGATACCAAAGAATTAAGAAAAGAGAAAATACGTGCTGCCAAAACAGAACTTATACTCGATGCAGCATTACAGATACTGTCTCAAAAGGGATATCATGAAACACGCCTTGAGGATATCGCAGAAAAAGCCGGATTTTCAAAATCTGCCCTTTACCGATACTACAAGGATAAAGATGAAATATTTTTTAATATTGCAGTACGGGAAAGAAACAAGATAATCGATAAACTTACAACCGGCCCATACAGATTGAATGAAAACAAACATATAAGCGATAATCTTCACTCTCTTCTGAATGTAATATTTGAAACATTTGGGAAAAACTTCCCTTTCATTCTTACATTAAACTCATTTCAGGTTATTGCTCTGGTAAATGCACTCAGACAACAGGCTACATTGATAAAAATTGAAAAAGAATTCCTTACAAGCGAAAGTAAATTCGCTGAGATAATAATTCGGTTATTTAATATTGCCAGGAACAAAGGAGAGATATCCACTCCCCTGGATTCAGAAGTTCTTTTTGAATTTTTTCAGGGACTCCTGTTTTCTAAAGTAAGGGTATGGCATGAGAAGAAAAAAGTGGGTAATATCAAAAAGGAAGTTGATGAAATACTTGTTTTTCTGGCTGATGGTTTAAAATATGCGAAACAATAATTTAACCCCTGAAAAATAATAAATCAAATAAAATAAGCCTTAATTCCATTTTCATTCTGCAGTAATATAAAAAAAAGCAACACTCCTTTAGCCGTTGCCTTAACAAATCCCGTTTATGCGTATTTTGCCAAATCCACTTTTTTTAATATGGTTTATAGGTGTAAACGTAAATTTTACAACTTATAACATGCTTAAACAATTGTCAACTTACCTGATATGAATCTCCCATTAAATCCCAATCGCACAATGTATTGTCCGGCAGGGACAATTGATCCCTGGTTATTACGACAATCCCATTCAACAGAATACCTCCCTGCCAGAAGGTATTCGCTGCCAAGTTTGCGAATCTCTTTACCATGCCTATTGTAGATTTTAAGAGAGACTGCAAAACTCGCTGGCAGACTGAATCTGATTTTTATCCCGGTTCTTCGCAAACGGCCATCAGTCTGTGGAGAAAGAAACGGTTTGGGATCCAGATAACGAGAGTCAAGAACTGAAGTAACAGGTTTGTCCAGAACCGTCTCGGGTGGTCCCCCAGTCCAGTTTGTCTGGTATGAAGGTTCATCAGTATATGATCTTGGGAGCCTGTAGGTTTTGACATAGTTTTGAAGCTCATCCATTGACCCATGTATAAAGTTTATTTTATCGAGGTCATAGTTACCAATACCGGCATTTGAGAGCCAGAGTAAAGTACGCACATCGGTGAAGCTAGGATTAGCCTTGTCTATCGGGTCTGTAGGGATATCAGAAAGCCCCATTAACTTTGCGCACAAGCGGTCAACAGCAAGAGGGTCGGTTCCAGCTATTGCACAGTACTGCATAACACTTGTTCCATTACCAGGCCCTTCACCTTCCATTCCCTCCCATGCATCAAGTACACTTAAAGAAGGTATTCTCTTTTCAAAAATCATATTTCCAAGCTGGTATATGTTATAAGACAGACACTTATTCTCACCATCCTTTGTACCATCCCACCAGCCGATCTGACCATGCATCTGCTGTTTGTGACTTACAGCCGGTGCACCCATCAGTACATTCTTGCAAACTCCGGTAATCACCTGGCAGTTATGAGTCTTGGGCCTGCAGATTGAAATAACATAGTATTGCGAGTCAAGAAAAACACTATGTACCGGAATTTTTACTGTTGATGTCAAATCGGGCAGCCATATTTGACATTCATCTGTTGAAAATTTATCAGTCGCATCCAGATCCACAATCGAAATATTACTGTATTCATTTAATAAATCATTATATCCATAACTCTGAAATCCATGAGTAACTCCATAACCAGCAGCAGATTCAGCTATTATTATGGGCTGTTCTGTAATGCTTCGTAAATAATCCAGTAATCCCCGTAATGCATCGACATGCGTAGCAACAAGCGGGTTGAAACTGGAAACAACATTTACCTTTATTACAATAGTTTTCCCCTCAATTCCCTCTTTTACCTTTTCACGCCACGGCTCAAGCACATCAATAATCATCTGTTTTCTCGTACCACCCGCTGATGACCCCACAAAGGAAACATCACTAATATTACTTGAAAGTGGTTCTTCTGCAAAAACTTTGCTTTTAATCACTGCAGGTCCGGCAGCAATCATGGCAGCACAACTTCCGGATATTCGTAAAAATGCCCGCCGATTAAAACTCACGTTTAGATCCTCCATATGATAATTGTTTTACTAAATTTATCTTATTTTCTGGTTAGTGATAAGCAGACCAGTTTTTGATCAATTTTTTTAGCCACAAGAAATATGATATCTCCTGTTTTCTCTAATAACAACCGCATTTCCTGTTTTGATAATATTAATGCTTAATATTGAAACAATTTAGATATAAGATGTTTTAATTTCTTTTTAAAATCATTATATTCTGGTTATTGTTACTTAGTACTTTGAGTTAAATGATAATTATGAGTTTAGAATAAAGTCTTTTGTTTTCTGGAAATTAATTATGCAGAATTTCATAGCTTTTCACAGAATGATAATTCCAGTGTTGATTATATTAGTGGGTGTAATAAGTGGTTTTGCACACACAGTTACCCTTCCCGAAAACCTTGTATCGGGAAATGAAACAGTTCAAACAGTTAAAACCGATATTAATTTTGGTGAAGGCCCGGCAGTTGATTCATCCGGAAACCTGTATTTTACGGATAGAGATCCCAGCCGGATCTGGAAAATAACCCCTGATGGTAATGCTGTTGTTTATAGAAATCCTGCAAACAATGCGAATGGCCTTATTTTTGACTCAGAAAACCGGTTAATAGTGTGTGAAAAAAACGGTCTGACACGAGTTGAAAGCGACAGTTCAATTACACAATTACTAAAAGCTGACACGCTTGGAAGCGAAGGCCCTAATGATCTTTATTTAACATCAAATGGCGGTATTTTTTTCACAAGCTCTGTCTGGAACAGCTCGGGGAGACTATTCTACCTCTCTTCTGATGGTAATGTAAAAACCATTCTCTCTTTCTTAGGAATGAATTATCCCAATGGTGTTGCATATATCGAAGAAAAACAACTCCTGTACTTGTGTCTCACACAAAGTAACAGGGTCTTGAAGTATCAAGTCAATGATGACATGAGTGTTTCAGAAATCGGAAAATTTTGTGATGTCGGATCACCTGACGGGTTAGCTGTTGATAACGACTGCAATTTATGGATAGCCGGTACTGATGGGGGGCAGCCGGGAGTAATAGTTTTTGACACATCCGGTAACAAGTTAGGTAAAATTGCTATCAGTGGTCAGATCAGTGTACAAAATTGTGCATTCGGTGGACCAGGCAGAAAAATACTGTATATCACAGGAAAAACCGCTGTTTACAGTATCAAAACTGTAATTGGAGGACGGAGTACTACTGGAAATACCACAAGTATCAAGAAAACAGGCAAAAATGATCTGGCTGCAGGATATAATCATGTTTTTAAAAAGAGTAATTCTTATATAAAAATATGGAGCCTTGATGGAAGATATATAGCAAATTATAAATACCAGAACAGCAACACTGAAACCGACAACACAATTTCAGTTCCAGACATTATTAAAAATCGCTTATCTTACGGTGTTTATTATCTGGATTATACAACCAAAAATTCAAAACAAAGAAAACTTTTCATTATGAGTAAATAAACTCTCTATCCAACTCTCTATCCAACTCTCTATCCTGCTCTCTATCCTGCTCTCTATCCTGCTCTCTATCCTGCTCTCTATCCTGCTCTCTATCCTGCTCTCTATCCCGATCATCCTGATCATCCTGATCATCCTGGTCATCCTGGTCATCCTGGTCAGGTTCGTTATTTGCACTAATTCAGTTATGTAAAATTCATTATATCAGTAGTATCCGGTAGAAAAGAATTACTTGCGATCAAAAGCGTTTTGGAGCAATGCAGGTAGTCCTTGTGGATGCGGATCACAAATTGTGCAACAAGTTTGTTCTGATTGCAGCTTTTTATGTGACGAAAAATTAACTGGATATTTTTACATAACAAAGGAGAGTTTAATGAAAAGCATAGCTATTTTATCGACAGTTATTTTATTACTGATATCAACCATTATGGCTCAACCCGAACAAGGGCGTGGCAGGATGAGTGAAAGTGATACAGTAACATGTCCACGTTGCGGAATGAAATTTGGTTCAGGAACAATGGGGCAGGGTTTGGGCATGATGGGAATGTTTTCTCCAGAAATTATTGAGACTGATGGTGGCTTTATAATAATGACTGGAACCAAACTGATCAAATATAACGAAAATCTTGAAATAGAGAATGAAACAACAATACCCATAGACTCCACAGAGTTTGCTGAAATGTGCAGACAAATTGCACAAATAATGGCTCAGTGCAGAAATACTTTTAAAGAGACATCGGATACAAATGGTCCCTCGCAATAAGAAACTCAGACTGAATACAGCCTTACTCGGGTTGTGTTCAGTTAGATTTTTTTTAATACATTACCCGGTTTTCCGAATCTAAAACTCTTTAAGCTGATATAGAATAAAAACCACGCAAGCCGTTTTGAAAAATCCTCAAAAGTAATCTGTTCTTTTTCCGTATTACACCTTTTCTGGTTAACTTTCTCTACTTAAACATATCAAATATTTGCAAAGCCCGAATCCGATGGCTTATATTATTATTTTGCTTAAACAGATCTGATTACCTGTCATCCTCAATGATAAGTTTCTTCTAACAACCCTGAAAGGAGCAGTGTTTATGTGTATTTTGAAACGTAGGATCTTTTTTGTTGCTGTTTCATGTATTTCTTTTCTAGTTTGCGGATGTTCCAAAGCACCAGACAAAGAACTTGCTGAAGCAAAAGCTGCAATAGAAGCTGCTAAAGAAGTTGAGGCTGATATATACATGTCCAGAAATTTTGAAAATCTGGAAAATGCATTAAAAACAGCTCAGGAGGATATCGCAGTAGAAAATGCCAAATTTATATTGAACCGAAAATATAAAAGAATAACAGAAGTGCTAAAAAAAACTACTGAATTAGCTTTAGAAATTAAAAATGATGCTCCGAAAGTAAAAGCTGAAATCATTGCTCAGGTTGAAGAGAACTTAGGATTGGTCAAGGGAATGCTGGAAGAAACAGCCAATGACATAAAAAAAGGTTCAAGAGGAAAAGATAAAGCTTTGATCGAGGAATTAAAAGCCGATTTAAATGGAGCAGACAGTGCCGCAACTCTTGCTGCCAAAGAGTATGACAGTGGTAATGTTTTAGGTGCATCCGAAAATCTGGATGAAGTTCAGAGGTTGATAAAGAAAATCACAGATACACTTAAGCCACCAAAATCTGATGAATAATATGTTTAGAATATAGAACAGAATTATAACAGCTGTTCACAAGTTAAGTTTTAAAGACCACGGCTTATAATCGTGGTCTTTATTTTGTATATACTTTTCCCAACAAGTATTTGTTTATTGTCTTGTGTTGAGACTTGTTACAATAAATGAATAATAGTATTTTGAATTTCAATTACTGATGTCATACTAAAAATCTCAAATTTTGATTAATGGCCATTTTCTCTGAATCGAATTATTAATAAGTCGATTTATTTAGTCGTTTTGAAAAAACAATGTATCTATATATGTATGATTGTCTGATTTTGTCAGGAAATCAATTTCTCTTTCTCTCCATTTCAAACTATGGAATCAGATCAAAATACACAGATCTGACTGCTTGAATTAATCATTTTTTCTACAATAAAGCATATCAGATTTAATTAAAAAACATAAGTGGATATTTTATTTTATGAAAATACATATTTCAATTGGCGAGCTGGTTGATAAAGTTACAATTTTAACCATTAAACTTCGCAGGATTACTGATAAACTTAAATTGAAAAATATAAAAAATGAGTACAATGAGTTGATTATACCCATGAACATAGCTGGCATTCAAACCTCAAACAGATATTTCAATAAACTGCTGGAAATTAATACTCAGCTATGGAAAATTGAGGACAGGATCAGACTTAAAGAAAGCAAACAGCAATTTGATGATGAATTTATCCAATTGGCACGCTCCATATACTTTATTAATGACAAAAGGTCGGAAGTCAAGAAGGAGATTAATCTAAAGTATGGTTCCGATATCATTGAAGAAAAAGAATATGTCAACTACAAAGCAGAATAAAACAAGATATCTTGCTGATTCCCAACTTTCAAATGTCAGGAAAATTCTTCTCATTCAACTTGGTCCTTTTGGAGACTGTCTGTTGTCCACATCATGTCTCAAATCAATAAAGAATAAATTTCCTCATGCCAGACTGTTCTATATTATCAAGGAACCTTTCCATAAGGTTATTTTGAATCATCCCTTCATTGATGAAATTATCAAAATTAAAAAAAAGAGCGGATTTCAGTATTGCATCGAACGCGTTAAAACATATTTCAAAATATGGAAGTTGCATTTTGACCTGGTAATTGATTTCCAAAACAAGCCCAGTTCTCAACAACTTACTCTCTTCAGTGGAGCAAATTACCGAATTGGTTATCGCCATGGCCGTTTTCATCAAGTCTATAATTTTAAAGCGACAGAAAAAGAAGGCAGATATAGTGCTTCAATGAAATTTGACATATTAGAACCATTAAACATAAAGGAAGAACCATACAAATTATTTTTCCATATTGGTGAAAAAGCCCGAAACTATATTGCAAACTGGTTATCAATCAACAATTATAATCCATCAAAAGTGGTTTGCATTTCTCCTGGCAGCCCTGTTCCACGTAAACAGTGGTCACTGGTTAATTTTGCCCGTTTAGCAGATATGATACAAACCAGAACAGATTTGAATGTCGTACTTTTATGGGGACCCAGGGAACTTGATCAGGTGAATCAGGTGAAAAAGGAAATGAAAACAGGTCCTGTCCTGGCACCTCCTACCGATTTGAATCAAGCTGCCGCACTGCTGGAATTATGTAAATTATTGGTATGTAACGATTGCGGTTTAAATCACCTTTCAGTTACTACCATGACTCCAACGCTTGCAATCTTTGGAACGACATCACCAATAGCCTGGTCCCCAGGTCCTGAATTCAATCACTTTCATTTATATCGTCCTGATTTTGATTTCCAAAAGGATAATTCTTTCGGAATCTCGCCGCAAGATGCATTTAATGAAATTAATAAAATTTTAAATTTTAATTTAAGATAGCCGGGCTTTTTCAGAAATACGAATTGCCATTCACATATTTCGGTCTTAAAATATCTGATAACAATCTCGACTTTCCCGGCGATTTACTGTAATCTGCAGAATAAAATCCGGGTTCTTTTTTTATTTCCATCTGGACAAGTTTTTTTATTTATCCTCAAACAAAAACCTTTCAGGGTTGATTGTACAGATCTTTTCCTTAGTAGATTTTTCAATTTTTTGTGTTTTGAAGAAGGTATTCAGGTAAAAATTGTATGATTTACTTGAAAGAAGATTTATCATATAATCTGATCCAAACAACATTTTATCACTGTATACCTTATTTTCCGATATTAATTTTGATAACCACCCGTAATATTTGTCATCAAATGCAGAACATGAAAAATCTGTGTATACATGGTCATATTCTTTAATTAATCTCAAGACTTCATTTAGCCATTTCTTATTTTGTAAAAAGAACAAATCATTTTTTCTATAGCCCAAATGAGCCAGATTCAGTTTTAGATTGGGGTATTTCTGAAGAACTGCAGCCCACTTTTTTGGGGTCGTTCTTCTGTTTGTTTTGTTATCTACATTAAACCCCTCTTCACTGCAATGTGCTGTAAGAGGTATTTTTTTTTTCTCACAGAAACCATACAACCACAAAACTTTGTCCATCTCTTTTTTATTTCTTTTGGGCCATGGATCAAACCCCAAAGGTGGATACAGTTTGATTCCTGCAAAAACATTACTGCCTGTTAAATCAATACCTCCATCGAATTTTCCCATATTTTCAAATAAATCATTACGCTTACCTTCATATTTACCAAAATATTTTTCCATCATGGTAACGAGTTTTTCTTTTTCATAATTCTGTGTATTAATACCAAGAAAAGGATAAATTTCAAAGAGAAGATCATTCTTTTCGGTTCGTTTTTTTGTCTCTACTTTACCATTAACTCCCTTTTCCAGATAACATGAGCAATATTTTTTTATTGCTTTCAGTACGTCGTAAGTCTGTTCGACTATTGATTTCTGAGGTGGTATATCATAAAAACTTTCTGTTTTAATATTTTTATACCCGAAATCCATCAATAAAGGCGTAAGTACTATTCTATTATAGATAACACCATCAATACTGAAACTGTTATCGTTTTTAACTATCCTCGACTTATTTTTCAAATAGTATTCCATTAAAATAAAATAATCTTCAATATTATTTTCCATAACTGATAACAGATTCAGAATATTCTCTTTTTTTCTTTTCAAAAAAGGTAAAAATATGCCTCCCATTACCAACTTCAACCCAATCCCGTTTACCCTTTTTACAAACGCCAATATGTTAGGGTGACTCAAATCCATAGCATGCAGATGAATATCATAAAAGGTTTTTGCTTCCTGCATTACTATATCCTCCTTTGGAAAACCTTGCCGGGATCTTAATGGTCTTCTTTTTATTTTCTCTTTTTCTGATTACGCAATGGGATCCGGAACAACAACTGCAAACTGCTAAAT
>DATGNN010000143.1:0-16623 GCA_035306725.1 Chitinispirillaceae bacterium
TCTAATGTAATGAATAAGTTATCAAGGGCTGTCCTTGCTTCTTATTCTTATGATGACAACCCGGATGATTTAAGTATAAAGAATGTTTTGCGTCAGTGTATAGAATTGATTGCACGTTTTTCAACGATGATAGCATACGGGTTTCAGGCAAAAAGCCACTACTATGACGGTAAGAGTTTGTTTATTCATAATCCGCAGCCTGGTTTGAGTACTGCACAGAATTTTCTTCATATGATACGACCAGACAGCTGTTTTACTGATCTTGAAGCTGAAACGCTTGATTTGGCTCTGGTTCTGCATGCTGAGCATGGTGGAGGAAATAATTCAGCTTTTGCTCTTCATGTGGTATCATCATCCGGTACAGATACCTATTCAGCAATTGCTGCTGCAGTGGGTGCCCTTAAAGGACCCAAGCATGGGGGAGCCAATATCAAAGTTGCTTCAATGATGGAAGATATATGCAATAATGTTAAAGACTGGTCTGATGAAGATCAGATAGCAGCATATCTGACAAAAATTTTGAATAAAGAGGCATTTGATCATACCGGATTAATTTATGGTATGGGACATGCCGTGTATACACTTTCAGATCCGCGTGCGATTATTTTACGCAATAAGGCAGAGGAACTGGCTAAAGAGAAATCCAGGACAGATGAGTTTGAGTTTTACAGGAAAGTAGAACGTATTGCACCGCAGGTATTAACAAAAGTAAAAGGTAATAAAAAAACAGTTTCTGCAAATGTGGATTTTTATTCAGGGTTTGTATACGATATGCTGAATATTCCAAGAGATCTGTATACACCAATTTTTGCACTTTCAAGAATAGCCGGATGGTCAGCCCACAGAATTGAAGAGCTTGTAAGCGGGGGAAGAATAATCAGGCCGGCTTATAAAAATGTGTCAATAAGAAAACATTATATTACTCTTGACCAAAGAGAGTGTATAAATGAGCCTGTAGATGCTCTGGTTTTTGATACTTTCCTGTAGAATAAACCAGACAAATTAATCGTAAAGTAATCAATATTCGGAGGTTTGTGTGAGTGAAGCAGTAAAAATAAAAATTACATATTGTGGTATGTGAAATTACTACCCTAAAGCCGTCAGTTTGGCGCAAGAAATAAAAGAAACATTTGGATACGAAACTCAACTGGTTAAATCCAGCGGCGGAGTCTATGAGATTGAAAAAAACGGTAAATTGATATTTTCGAAAAAAAATACGGGACGATTTCCGGAACCGGGTGAAATAATAAAGTTACTTTCTTAACGCATAGAGATTAACAAAAGAACTCTCGAAATTAATATGTATATTTCTTCAATAGGTCAGGATTCTCACAGGTTTGAATCTCAGGATTCTTCAAAACCTCTCATTCTTGGAGGAGTTATAATTCCACAGTGTGTGGGATTAAAAGGGAACAGTGATGCTGATGTTGTGTTGCATGCTATTACCAATGCAATATCCGGTTTAAGCGGAATAAACATTCTGGGTAAAGTAAGTGACGATATTTGTCTGAAACAGGGAATTACCGACAGTCGTGTTTATTTAACCGAAGCACTCAAAACAGTTTTAGATTACAGGATAGTACATGTATCTGTTACTGTTGAAGCTTTACGCCCGCACCTTGCAGATCACATACAGGATATTAGAGAATCAATAGCACAATTATTATCGCTTGAAACCAGACATGTCGGATTTACAGCTACTTCCGGTGAAAGATTGACCGGTTTTGGAAGAGGTGAAGGAATCGGAGTTTTTGCAATCATTTCAGCGCAAAATTGAGTAATGTGCAGAAAAAAACTGTAAACGATTTTTTCAAAATAAGACAGATAAAAGTAATCTACTTATATTGAATAGGATAAAGTCGGAATAAATACCTGCCACGAACTCCGGATTCCGACCCCGCCGAGGCGATCGAAAATAGGCAGTAGAAAAGTCAGCAGTATTTTTATTCTGGTATCGGAATTCCGGGTCGGTGTCGGAATCGGTATAAAAATTTTTATCCATAGGATCTCTCTGTAAATCAAAATGGGATGTTTTATGGAAAATGAGGGTAAAAAAAACTGACTATCTGTATGTATGGAAAATTCCTGCGGTAATTGGAAAAAAGTTTGTTCATATAACCAAAAGGGTTTTTATCTTTTTTTGATACTGCTGCAGTTGCATAAGCAGGTACAGTGTATATTGAATGATGTCTGTCTGAAAGCCGTTCTACTTCAAGCCTTACCGGAATAAACAGCGTATCCCCTTCCTCAGCAGAAATCAGGGTAACAGAGATTCTTACAGTTGGATGTTCTGTATCTTCAACCATTTTGTATAAACCAAAAGTTTCACATCTTTTGAATTCTGTTTTTAGTTTTTTCCAGATATTTGAAAAATTTTTTAACAGAATCTTTTGCTTGTCAGGCTCTTGGGGCCAGAACCGGAGGTTTTCGAGAGAAATATCGTTTTGAAGTGGTGCAAGGTATAAACGTTCATGTTCAACGGGTATTGTAGCAGTGCCTTCAGATACATTTCTCTTTACAGCTGTGCAACTGCAGAAATAAGCCAGGAAAATAAAAAGTGATACAGACAGAAATTGTTTCATGGAACAACCAGCAGTTTTCTTCGCAATGTTTTTGTCTTCAAATTATCGTAACAGGAAACAGCTGCAACATATAAACCTGGAATTATCACTTTCCCGCTTCTGTTTTTAAGATCCCATTTCAATATATTTGAATTACCAGCCCGGTACGATGCAACATCTGTGGTGTTAGGTGTAATTTTCCGTACTAAATTGCCATTTATATCAAATATTACAACATCTTTAATATCAACTCCATCAAAAATAATGTAATCATTATTTTTTCGCAAAGAAAAAGGATTGGGATATACTACCAGATCATTTTTTGCAAGCCCGGATTTTGAAAAAATGCCATATACACCGGGTCTGGACAAAACTATCGGAGCTGCAAACAGGGTATCATCTCGTATAAAAAAATCGGTTTCCAAAATATTCCATAAAGAATCTGATTCCTGGTAAATGTACAGACTTGTTGAGTCGGGTACTGAAACCATATTTTGTGCAAAGGCGCCTAGGGTTAGTTCTATGCGGGATTTTCCATTCCAGAATTCAGGATAATCGATAATAAACAAAGCCGAAAGAGATGAGAGCGATTGCGCTTTCGCCAGTTGGGTAAGAAAACGACTACTTTCTGTAAAAACTGTTAATGAGCAGCGAAGGTCTGATTGTGCCTCGATATGTATATCAGCAAAACTTTGTGAATCCGTGGATACTGTTTTTTGAGTTGATTTTTCACCTGATGCTATGTTCACCCGACCGTATTCAAAAGAAACATTGAACTCTTTTTTCAGATCAGGATCTCCATTAGTAACAATAACTCCAGCTTCAATACTTCTGTTCCAGTCCGGGAGTATCATCAAACCCTTGCCTTGAGAAGAGAGTGGTACAGAAATTATCGAATCACCGGATTCTTTTCTGAAAAGTACTGATGCGGCCCAGTTGTTATCAGATTCTTTGGAATTATTCAGACTGGAAAGATGAATGATAAGTGTATCAGTTTGGAAATCAATTGATCGGATAAACACTTTTTCCATTGCATAGGGGTTAACTGTTTTGGTAATGCTTGATGATTTTGAATAGTTGTAAGTCCATTGCATAAATAAATTCGCATCAGGAATAAATCGTGTCGTATCGGCCCTTATACCGGAGAAAAATGAAGAAGTATGGAAGTTATTGAGGAGCTCAACCCAATCGTATCCCAGATTTTTTGAGGTCTGTTCCAGATTGGAAAAAAAGGGGAGCGGATTTTTATAATTGTTATCAAATATCTGATAGATGAAATCTATTCCGGGAGTCGGCAGAGTGTTGTAGCAAAGGTACAAAATCAGCAAGGCGTTACTATAGTCAAATGAGCCGGAAAGTGTGCTGGTTCGGCTCAGAAGTGAATAGTCCGGATAGGAAAAAAAGATATTTGCATACTGTACATAGTCGTTTATGTCACCAAAGAGCAGTTCTTCCATTGATGTAGCTGTACCTTCAATCCAGCTTAAAGGGAAATCATCGAGGTGTATTGCACCATTGAGATTTCGGCACATGGCATATTGAACTGCGTGAAAAAATTCATGTGCACATGTAACCCTGACACCAAGTTGCGGGTTCTTGTCATACCCCAGTTGACTCCATTCACTTGATGGCCAGTGGTTTCTTAGTGTAATATAACTTGCAAAGCCTCCATTTGTACCTCTCTGTTCTGGAAACACATAAGTAAGCCCATAATCGCCACTGCCTCTGTGATATTCTACGACTACTTTGTATTTATTTGACGCATAAATCTCACTTTTAAATGGAATAGGTTCAACAAAACCAAACCCGGTTATTTCAGCGTTATATGTACTGTCAAGTGCCCAGGCTACTTCGTCAATGTAATCCGGAACTCCATTGGGGGTTTCATTTTTTGATCTCCAGTTTTCTATACTATAGCCATAGTTATCGGTAGTATCAACACAATCGGAAGAATTGGTATCTTTGGTAAAAAAAATTTCAAAAAATCCACCTGGGGATTCATATTTCTGAAACCAGGAAGGTATCTGGGATGCTTGATGATATAACTGTTTGAATTCAGAAGAGAGGTCATTCCATACTCTTGGAAGTGCAAAAAAATCGGATTGCATGAAGTCGTGAAATTGAGGATGTGGCTGGGGGTAATATCGTGAAGAGGTTCGTTGTCGAATCTTGTTTTCCAGAAAAGGGCGCAAGCGGTTTTCTATTGATGTAATTTGATTTACTGAAATTCTGTTTTGAATAATCCTGTTTTGAACAGATCTGTTCGCAACTGGAGCAGGTTCAGCAAAAATTGATACTGAAAATATGGTCAGAAAATAAATTGTATGTTTTCTAATAATATGTTGATAATTCAATACGGGGTCCATTGAGGAGTTAATAATTAAATGGAACTCTGTTTCGGATATATACCGGATAACGATACAAAAATATATTGTGAGAACTTATAGACAAATTTGTTCATACCTGAGAACGAAAAGTGATAACAGGCATGTGAATGTGTTACAGGAAAAGACGGTAAAGAAATAAAAAAGTATAACCTAATGACCAAAAAGAAGCATTTTAAGTACAGTTTATCATTATTTAAATTTTTGGTTTATTTGATTACACCTTTTCAAACACTTCGCTTATTTTTTCCAGTACAGGATACTCTTTTCTGTACGACTCATAGATCTCCCTGGCCAGATTAAGCAAACCACATTCTTTAGCTGCATCAAGCAGATTTATGTATGTATCGGGTTCTGATGGATTGAGTTTGAGGGATTCAACAAAGAGTGTAACTGCATCTTTATATCTCTTTTGGTGGTATGAGACTATGCCCAGGCCACAGAAAGCGGCAGCACTTGACCCTTCCGTATCATTTGCTTCAAGATATTTTTTCATAGCGGAGTTGAAGTCACCATTTTCAAGATGTTTTTCTGCTTCTTCAATAAGTGGGCTGTTGATTCCCACGGATTGTGCCCTGATGGAGGTATAGATATCGTCACCCTGTTCAGTAATTGCATCACGAATAACCTGGATCTCTTCAAGATCAGGTTCCAGTTCTAAAGCTTTTTCAAAAAATGGAAGAGATTCTTTGATTTTTTTCAGTTTCAGTGATGCATCAAAAAGATTCATTAGTCCATCAACATAAACTGGATAAAGGGAAACAGATTTGTGGAACATGAGATATGCGTCATCCCAGAATTTACGATCCCATGAAAGAATTCCCATATTGTTAAAAGCTCTCCAGTTTTGAGGGTCTTTTTCTACAATAGAAACAAGAATTCTTGCGGCAGTTTGATACTCTTTTTGTTTTATTGCTTCTTCCGCATTGATATTTTCTTCTCTGAACTGCTCTTTTGGAATTGTTTTTTCAGAGTTCATTTGCTTCTCCTTGCTGATTTTGTCTCAACAACAATTGATCCGGTTTAAAGTTGACATGCTCCCTGATAAATTATTAAAGAGTAACATATTATATCATTGGTGTGCCATGAGGGCAAGAGGGGAATTGTGAGGAATCGGGCGTTATGGTTTCCCGACTGTTTTTATTACATTTGTTGGCAGCCGGTTAAATTTTGAGGTCGGCCAAAAAAGTATTGAATTCAGCTTCATAGGTACTAAGTTTAGTTCCAGAAAATAAACCTGTTAAAGCAGGGCGGATAACAGGCTGGCCGTATCAATATGAATACTTTGATTTATGATTGAGATTTCGTATTTTTTTATAAGACTGTTCTTTTCTAAGTGGTTTTTCCGATTCCACGGTTTATATCAAGAGTATTCTGCACTGTGCGAGGAATTCGGGATAGAAAAGGGCAGCCTTTTTTTGTGCAGTGGCCTGGGGAAATAAGATTTAAATGCATGAAATATGCGGAAAGTTTTTATCCGTGATTATTATTCAGGTAACAAATGTTTTTTAATAAGTCAGTCAGTACTGTTAAAAATACGGAAAAATATATCTTTATCACTTACCGTATTTAAATAACAGCAGTGTTGATAAATAATTTTGTGGAGGTAGTTCCTTGATACAGATCCGTAATAAGCAGAACAGAACTGTTTTGAACCGTTTTTCACTTTTTTCCGGTTGCTGTTTAAAGTTATTTTTAATATGTTCTGCTCTGTTTTTTGTGAAATCTGGTTTTGCACAGGATGATATTGCGGTTGAATTGATTGTTTCAAAAAATGAATATTCTCCAGGTGATACTGCTGTTGTTGCGCTCAGCATTGATATTCCAGAAAAATTCCACCTTTATGGAAATCCTCTCGGACCTGGTATCGGGAAACCTTTATCAGTAAGTGTAAACGGTTTTAAAACTGTTAAATGGATAGAGATCAAAAAGACTGAAGCTTCAAAATTTTCTCCGCCTGTTGGTGACTGGGTATGGGCTTATGAAAACAAAACCGATTTTTTCCTGATTGGAGTAATAGATCCGGATTTTACAGGTACCGTTTCAGGTAATATCATATTCAGTGGGCTTATATGTCATAATTCATGCATTCCTGTCAATAAATCAATACCTGTATCGATTGATGCATCCACCAATGCTGATGATGAGGAGCATTTTAGTTCTGATAAGGAGTTAAGGAAAAGTTACAGATCTGCAACAGGATCATTTAAATTTGCCGGCAGCGAAAAAAGTGATATGGCTCTTTCCAGCGATGAATTTGGCGGTTTAAAGCTGAATAATAGCACTTCTGATTTTTTGCTGACAACTGCAAGCAAAGCCTCTTCCGATAATAAGGAATCGTATGAATGGAACTATTCACCCCGGGAAAAGAGTGTTGAATTTAATATAGCGGTTGCGATACTTTTTGGTTTTATTGCAGGAATAATCTTGAATTTCATGCCTTGCGTTCTTCCTGTGCTTGGGATCAAGATAGTATCATTTTCCAAATCGCGTGAGGGGTCACGTAAAGAAACAATTGTAAGAAGTCTGTTTTTTGCAGCAGGAATAATTTCGGTTTTCATGATATTTGCGGCACTTGCTTCATTTGCCAATTTTTCCTGGGGACAGCAGTTTCAGAATCCAAAAGTACTGATTGGAATAATAGTTCTTATTGTAATTTTTGCTTTGGGAACATTTGATATCTTTATGATAAATATTCCAGGATCTGTTGCTCAACTGGAAAGGAAAAGCGGATCCGGTATATTAGGTGATTTTTTCAAGGGGATGTTTACAACTGTCATGGCAACTCCATGTAGCGGCCCCCTTCTTGGAGCTACTCTGGCCTGGGCTATAACACAAACCCCTCTTGTTATTTTTACAGTGTTTACATCTATTGGTGCGGGTATGGCTTTTCCATATGTTCTTTTGTCATTAAGCAGTAAACTTTCCGGTCTGATTCCCAAGCCGGGGCGCTGGATGAATGATTTCAAAATATTTACAGGATTTATTTTATTAGGGATGGCAGTGTACATGATGATGAGTTTACCGCAGGATATGGTTGTTAGTACTGTAAGTGTATCAGTCTTTTTTGCTTTTGCGATTGTTATATATACAAAATATGCGCCGTTTGGGTCCAGTCTGAAAAAAAAGATGATAGCTGGCATTGCTGCACTGCTTATTGCAGGTACCGGAATTTATACCAGTTTTGCAGTAATTTACAAAAACACAGATGTCGATTACGCATCAGAGGAGTTTGACAGTGAATGGAAAGAATTCTCATTCGAAAAGCTGGAACAGGCCAACAAGAATTCTCAGCATGTAATAGTTGATTTTACGGCGCGATGGTGTATGAACTGTAAAATAAACAAGGCTGCTGTTCTTGACACTAAAGAGATCAGGGATCTGATCAGGGAAAAAAAGATACTTGCGATGAAAGTTGATCTTACTCAACCAGATCCGCATGAACAGGCTTTCTTACATCATCTGGGTTCACGAAGTGTGCCATTTCTGGCTGTTTTTCCTGGAAATGATCCTTATAATCCGGTAGTGATGCGGGATCTTCTGAATAAAAGAGAGCTTGCAAGGGAGCTTAAAAAGCTTTAGAAGGTAGTGGATAGTGAGCAGGAAGCTGCACCCGTTAAAAATTTCCAATCCTCATTGATTAAACCTTTCCTATCTTCTATTTTTTGTACTCTTTTTTGAATAAACTCTTAGTATAAAGGATATTTTAATCAGTTATTATATAGAGAGGCATGAAAAGTGGGAAAAAACGTTGTTCAGAAGATTATTGATACGCATATTGTTGAAGGAAAGCCGCAGAGTGGAACCGAAGTAGGGATAAAAATAGATCAGACACTGACTCAGGATGCTACCGGGACAATGGCTTATCTTCAGTTTGAAGCGCTTGGGTTTGATAAGGTTAAAACTGAAATTTCTGTTTCTTATGTAGATCACAATACGATTCAGGAGGGGTTTGAGAACGCTGACGACCATAAATATCTGCGTACAGTAGCATCACGTTTCGGAATACAATTCTCAAAACCGGGTAACGGTATTTGTCATCAGGTACACCTTGAACGGTTTGGATGTCCCGGGAAAACACTGCTTGGGAGTGATTCGCATACTCCTACCGGTGGTGGAATCTCAATGATTGCGATTGGAGCCGGGGGGCTTGATGTGGCTGTGGCAATGGGCGGTGGTCCGTTTTATATGACATATCCCAAAGTTGTAAAAGTTGAACTTAACGGAAATCTGAGTCCCTGGGTTAGTGCGAAAGATATTATCCTTAAAGTGCTTCAGATACTTTCCACAAAAGGAAATGTAGGGTCTATCGTAGAATATGGTGGTGAAGGGATTGCTGAGTTAAGTGTGCCGCAACGAGCTACGATTACCAATATGGGGGCTGAACTTGGAGTAACTACATCGGTATTTCCATCAGATGAAGTAACACGGGAGTTTCTTGAAGCGCAGGGGAGGGAGTCCTGTTTTGTTCCGATTATTGCTGATGAAGATGCACAGTACGATAGAGTCATTAAAATAGATCTTTCTACACTGGAGCCTCTTGCTGCATGTCCGCATTCTCCGGGAAACATAAAAACAGTTCGTGAACTTTCGGGAACAGAAGTGGATCAGGTGCTGATCGGTTCCTGTACGAATGCATCATATCGTGATATAATGCTTGTTGCGAATGCTCTTAAGGGTAAAAGGGTTGCTATGGGTACAGAGCTTGGGGTAGCCTGTGGGTCGCGTCAGGTGATGAGTATGGTTTCCAGGAATGGTGCGCTTGCGGATATTATTGAATCCGGTGCGCGGATACTGGAACTGGCATGCGGGTTCTGTATCGGAAACTCAATGGCACCGCGGACAAATGCGGTATCTGTACGAACATCGAACAGAAATTTTTTCGGCCGCAGTGGTACATCAAGTGCCGATGTTTATCTGGTATCACCAGAAACTGCGGTTGCAGCAGCTCTTACAGGTAAATTTACCGACCCCCGTGACCTGTTTAGTTCAGAGGATTATCCCAAAATCGAACTTCCGTCAAAATTTACAATTGATGATTCGATGATTCTGGAACCGTCAAATGATACTTCTGCAGAGATCTACCGTGGTCCCAATATCGGTGCGCCACCCTCAAATGATTCCTGTCCGGATGAGATAAAAGGTGAAGTAACGATTAAAGTTGGTGACAAGATTACTACAGATCATATTATGCCTGCAGGGAGTAGGCTCAAGTACAGGTCCAATATTCCAAAATATGCTGAATTTGTGTTTGAACGGGAAGCACCCGGGTTTTCGGAACGTGCACTTAAAAACCGCGAAAACGGGATTCATAATATTATTATAGCTGGGGAGTCGTATGGTCAGGGATCATCAAGGGAACATGCTGCTATCTGTCCCATGTATCTTGGAGTCAAACTTGTGGTTGCAAAATCGATTGAGAGAATTCACCGTGCGAATCTGATTAATTTTGGCATAATACCTGCTTTTTTTGCAAACGAAGAGGATTATGAAAGGATTGATGATGGTGACAAGCTTGAAATATGTAATGTAAGAAACGCTCTTGAAAGAGATGGGGAACTGGTATTGAATAACAGGACCAAGGGAGTCGAAATAAAAATCAACGCGATTCTGACAGGCAGGGAAAAGGAGATGATACTTGCAGGTGGATTGATAAATGCTACCAGGAATAAAAAATGACAGGATAAAGATCAGGAAAATGTAGCCGAGTGCCATTAATATGTTTATAGCTTGGGCACAAGCTCCGGTGGTGTAGACAAAGTTGGGTCCCGTTAGTGGGGCCTGTTCCGTTCGCGGGAAAAACAGAGGCCTTTAGCCCCATGTTCTTTAATATTTTACAAATTGATTATTTTTCGTCCCCATATTCTACAATTAACTGTCCACTCCAAACCAATAATGATTCGGATAAGCTATCGAAATCCACATTGTGGTTGGACTTGCCTTCTTTTATGTTTAAATATGCTTTCAGAATTAGCTGTTCATTTTGTGATACAGCGGCCATTAAATCATGATGTTTTTTGATATAAATACCTGTTTGAAGGAAGAAAATTGCCTGTACGACAAAAACAGATGCTTTGTAAAGAGATGTTAGTATGGCAGGATCTTTTTCGTGAACAAGATTGTGTACGCACATATGGTAGGTATTGCAGGCACCAGTAAGTATAGCACTCCGGACATCATTTTTACTGATATGAGGAATCAATGAGCGAAGGTTACCCCAAAGAGGCGTTGTATCATGGTAAAACTGGAACAGGTCTGCTTTATTCCAGTTGAATATTTCATTTTTTCCTGATATGAAACCACAGATTTTATCGCGGTGTGAAAGTTTTGAAATTGCATTATCATAAGCTTTCAGGTCTTTGGCTTACTTTATCGAGAATAAGGACCACATCAATATCACTGGTTGCAGAAGCTTCTTTTCTTCCATAACTACCCTGAATCCCAATAAATAGTATTCGTGAAGCAAAAATAGTTTGAACAGTTTGTACATACGATTTTAACCATTCTTCAAGATTAAGTTCCATCTTATTTACCTTTTCCCAGAGTTAATAAAAATGATTATCACAAATTCCTGATTTGTATTGTTGCTTTTCTGTAGCAGGCAAACTGGATGCAATATAGTATATGATTGAATTTCATACATATACATATTGTCTACACCTGTTTTGAATCAACTTGCTGAATCTCCAGATGAAATATCAGATATAGATAGTTGCTACAATTATTGTACACGGTGATAAAAATATATATGTATTTTTGAAGCTTTAATCAAATTTAAAAATCATTATTGAAAATAGGCAGACTATTTAATGGCTACACTGTTGCTTTTATTGATATATGTCGCATTTATCAGTCTTGGTTTACCGGATGCCATGCTTGGTGCATCATGGCCTGTGATGCAGCCGGATTTTGATGTTCCTTACGGGTTTGCTGGTTTTGTACAGATTGTCGTATCCGGAGGAACGATTATTTCGAGCATGTTTAGCGGTTCGATGATTAAACGGTTTGGAACCGGAAAATTGACTGCATTAAGTGTTGCTTTCACTGCTGTTGCTCTTATTGGATTTTCCATTGTTCCGTCATTCTGGTTCATACTTGCTGTATCAGTTCCATTGGGGTTGGGAGCAGGATCTGTTGATGCGGCGCTTAACGCTTATGTGGCTAATCACTATGAGTCACGTCACATGAGCTGGCTTCACAGTTTCTGGGGAGTTGGTGCATTAAGCGGTCCATTGATTATGTCGGCCATTTTATTTGGTGGTTTTTCCTGGAGAACCGGGTACAGGCTTGTGGGTTCTTTTCAGATAGCTCTGGTTATTGTTCTTTTGGTATCAATACCATTATGGGATAAAGTAAAAGCCCGGAAGACAGATACTGTTGAAAGTGATGGTCATCTGTCGTTGTCTTCTGCCTTAAAAATCAGGGGAGTAAAACTGGCTTTACTGGTGTTTCTTTTTTATTGCGGTGTTGAAGCAAATATGATACTGTGGGCAGGATCTTATCTTTACATGTCAAGGGGTATGGAGCCGCCACTTGCTGCATCATGGGTTTCGCTGTTTTTAACCAGTATAACTGCAGGAAGATTTCTAACCGGTTTTTTAACCTTTAAAGTTTCAAATAACAGAATGATCCTGACTGGCATTTTGATAATTTTTGCAGGTGTTATTCTGATGCTTTTTCCGTTGCCGTTGCAGTTTGCGCTGACAGGTATTCTTCTGGTCGGATTTGGATGTGCTCCGATATTTCCCTGTATGCTTCATGAAACGCCAGTGCGTTTTGGAAGTAAAGCTTCACAGTCTATTATGGGGTTTCAGATGGCTTCAGCATATATTGGAACAACGTTTCTGCCTCCGCTTGTCGGGTTTATTACAAGTTATACGTCAATGGCACTTTTACCCCTGTTTGTATTTCTATTCAGTGGTTTTCTTTTATTAAATTTTATAAAACTCCGGCAAAAAACGGAATAGATTATTTTTCTATTATAGCTGCCGTGGTTTAATTGGATTGCTATGCACAGATGTACATGATTGTTTTTAAAAGTTATTAATTTTTATTTTCCAGAGCAATATATTACTTTTAGTGACAAATAAGTTCAGTTTTAACCAGATACCTGATCCGAAGAAATCTTGGGATTTCAGATTGGTATATTTAGAGTTAAGGCGTAAATGATCAGTAACAGTTATAGAATAATTAAAAAAAAGCGTAAAAAAAAAGAGGTGTCTTTTTCCAGGTTTGCTGCGATTGATTTTGAAACAGCTGATTATGGTCGTGACAGTGCATGTGCAGTATCGGTAATTGTAGCGGAAAATGGCAAAATAATAAATAAATTTTACTCTTTAATCCGTCCGCCCCGAAGGGATTTTATTTTCACCAACATTCATGGTATTACCTGGGATGATGTAGCAGACAAACCTTCGTTTCATGAATTATGGCCACAAATGCGGCAAATGCTTTCAGATATCGATTTTATCGCTGCCCATAATGCTTCATTTGACCGCTCTGTATTGTATACCTGTTGCAGAAATGCCCGATTAATGATTCCGCAGACCGATTTTATCTGTACAGTCAAACTTGCCCGTTATGTATGGAATATCTTTCCGACAAAACTTCCTGATGTATGCCGTTATCTTGATATTCCCCTGAAACATCATGATGCACTTTCGGATACACTCGCATGTGCAAAAATTGTACTTGCAGTAAAAAACGAAACCATTCCGGTTTGTGTTTTTCTTGAGAGAAACAGATAGTATAAAACAAATGTTTCGAAAAAATGATGATTAATCCTGTTTTGAACTCATTATTATCATACTCTTAATTGGAATTTGGCAGGCATGCGCGCCCATATTAGTTACTGTTGATGCATGCGGTTCAGTATGTGTAGATTTTCTTCAAAACCAGACAGCAAAAGTTAAGGTGTTTTCGGTTGTATGCAGGAACCTTATTTTAATCCTTAAACAACAAAACTACAAAAAGACCACAAATACCACTAATTTTTCAGGGATTTTAAAAGATTCATACCGGCCCTCCTTATTATTCTTTCTTAATAAATTCAGATATGGAATAAAAATCGCTATGCACTTAAAAGGCTAAAATCAGAGGCACGATATGAAAACATTTAAAATTCGGTTTTAATTTTAATGTTCAGAACCAGATTGTTAACTATTTTATAGCCTTGAAAAACAGAAATCTCTGCGGATCAATTTTGAAAGGATAAATCATGAACCGGCTGGAATTAGCATTAAGAACATTTTTCTGGATATTTTTTAATAAACGCTTTGCAAAAAAAATAGAGCAGTTTTTTTTTGAGTCGCCAAAACAACCTGAATCCAAAGAAAAAATAGTTGTGAAAGAAAAAATAGAACCAAAGAAACGCCGCAGTGAAGCTGTTCAGATAATAGGCATGCTTCAGAGAGAAGGAAGACTGGTGGATTTTCTCAAAGAATCAATAGATTCGTACAGCGATTCGCAGATCGGAGCCGCAGTAAGAGATATTCATCGGGACTGCGCTGCTGTTGTGGATCGTGTTTTTGCTATTGAACCACTTGTTAAAGAAAATGAAGGGGATACTTTATCCGTACTACAAGGATTTGATCCTGAAGAGTATCATCTCACAGGTAATCTGACTGGTAATCCACCATACAAAGGCATACTTCGTCACCATGGATGGCGTGCTAAAAAGGTTGAGCTGCCAGTATGGAACGGAAACAGTGAAGCTGCGAATGTGATTGCTGCTGCTGAAGTGGAGTTACCATAACCTGATCCCAGAAAAAAAGGTTTATGTGAAATTAACACTCCTGGTCTTTTTCTCTATTCATTCAATTTATTTCAGGACCAGGGTTTTGAGCTTCTCTCTATTTGACCTCTTTTGCCCACCACAGAGAGTGATGGGCAGTCGGATGGTAATGAATAGTAAGGTTTTTAGGAATTTTGGAAAAGAGAAAAGCCCGCAAAGTGGGATAGATCTTCTTCAGAGATCAGAAAACACAATTTTTGAACAGAATAAAGAAAGTATTATATAAGGAGTAAAAAATGGCTGCTCAATATGCAATCGGAATAGATCTGGGCACCACAAACAGTGTAGTTTCGTATGTTAATCTTGACAGTGAGAATGCTGATGTAGTGCTTCTAGACATTCAACAGTTAACCGGACCGGCGACACTCGAGATCCGCAAGAACCTCCCATCATTTTGTTATCTTGCAACAGAAGCCGAGATCGAAAAGAGGGCTTTTGATGTTCCCTGGGAGGAGGATAGGGATTATGCAGTAGGAGATGTGGCCAATAAAGAGGCAGCACTTGTTCCTGCAAGAACAATCGCAGCTGCAAAATCGTGGCTGGCTTACAGTCGTATTGACCGCAGAGAGCCGGTTCTCCCCTGGAACGCACCGTCTGATGTAAAAAAAATATCTCCTGTTGAGGCTTCAAGAAGATACCTGATACATCTTGTTGCTGCGTGGAATGTGAAATTTCCAGATACGCCGATTGATCATCAACAGGTTGTTCTCACCGTTCCGGCATCATTTGATGCAAGCGCACGGGAATTGACCATGGAAGCAGCAAGACTTGCAGGACTTCCCGACAATCTGGTGCTTCTTGAAGAACCTCAGGCTGCTGTATATTCATGGCTGGTTGATTCCGGAGAAAGCTGGAGAGAACAGCTCAAGGTAGGTGACATACTTCTTATTTGTGATGTGGGTGGTGGAACGACAGATTTCTCGCTTGTTGGTGTTGGTGAAGAAAATGGTGATCTGATTCTTCAAAGGATTGCTGTTGGAAACCATATCCTCGTTGGTGGTGATAATATGGATCTCACTTTAGCCCATGTGGCAAGAAATGCATTTGTAGAAAAGGGGATTGATTTAGATCCCTGGCAGACCGTTTCGTTGTGGCATGCATGCAGGGCTGCAAAGGAACAACTTCTTTCGGAAAATGCACCCCAGTCTCATCCGATTACTATTCTTGGCAGGGGTTCAAAACTGATTGGTGGTACAGTTACAGCCGATCTGACTGCACAAGAGGCTTCATCGGTACTTCTTGATGGTTTTTTTCCGGCATGTACACCGGATGCTTCACCATTCAGACGTATTGCATCCGGTTTCAGAGAGATCGGACTTCCTTTTGAGCACGACACAGGTATTACACGTCATCTTGCTCAATTCCTTCGCGCACACGGCAACGGAAGTATGGTTAAACCAACGCATATCCTGTTTAATGGTGGTGTGTTTAAAGCTGATTCATTCAGAAACCGCCTTATGGATGTTATCGAAAACTGGTATGAAGACAAGTCTGTTGCACCGCTTCAGATAAGACCAAATTTTGATTATGCTGTTGCACGTGGAGCAGCATATTATTCATTCGTAAAACAGGGCAAAGGAATAAGGATCAGGGGTGGAACTGCAAGATCATATTATATAGGAATTGAAACTGTCGGGCCGGCAGTTCCGGGATTCGAGAGGCCGCTTAATGCACTGTGTGTAGTTCCCTTTGGTATGGAAGAAGGGAGTGCTGTTGATGTAAAGAGTGAAGAGATTGGCCTTGTAGTTGGAGAGCCTGTAAAATTTCGTTTTTTCAGTTCGTCAGTACGAAAAAAAGATCAACCTGGAGAGCTTGTTACCAGATGGAATGAAGATGAAATTGAGGAAACCGATTCACTTGAACTTGAACTTCCCGTATCAGAAAA
>DATGNN010000144.1:0-4951 GCA_035306725.1 Chitinispirillaceae bacterium
CTTGGCGCTGTCAAACCGGTTCCGACAGCAGTTCCTCCGATATTTACAACCCTTAACCTTTCTTCCGATTTGAATGTGCGCCATCGGTCTCTTGCAATCGCATCAGCATAAGTTGAAAACTGTGCCCCCAGAGTAATTGGAACTGCCTCCTGCAATTGCGTCCGTCCAATAACAATATCAGAACCAAACTGCTTTTCTTTTTTTTGCAACTGTGCCTGAAACACTGCAATATTTTTACTTAAATTCCTGATTGCTTCAATTGCAGCGATTTTCAATGCTGTTGGATAAACATCATTTGTCGATTGATGAAGATTTACATGCTCAATTGGATGACAGTGTTCATATTCTCCTTTTTCAATGCCCATTATTTCAAGTACACGGTTTGAAATGACCTCGTTTATATTCATGTTTACTGATGTACCGGCACCTCCCTGCAATCCATTTAGAGGAAACTGATCCATCAGTTTTCCATTGATAATTTCATCACATACCATTAATATTGGCTCAGCAATATTTGAAGACAAATAACCCAGATCGAGATTTGCCTGACAACATGCCTTTTTAACTTTAGCAAGTGCTCTTATTAACCCCTGCGGAACAGACTGAATTCCATATCCAAAATTTTCCAGTGCCCTCTGAGTATGAATTCCCCAATACACCTGATTAGAAATACTTTTTTGACCCAGGAAATCTTTTTCAATTCTAAAATTCATTTACTTGCCTTTACTCAACGCGGATTTGACAGTAACACCATCAATTGTTCCCAGTTTTCCTGTCAACGTACCTACCTGGTCGGTTGTTGCATCAATAACGAGTGTTATCACACAGCACTCCTTTTCTTTGTACGGCATTCCGGTTCTGGCAAGGATCATTTCACCGTATTGTGAAAGGATAGCATTTACTTTCTCAGCACTTTTTTGTCGATTTTCAATAACTATACCCACAAATCCCAAACGCTTGTTCATGATTCATCCTTTTGATGCAATAAAAAAGTCCCATTTCACAAAAAAATTGTGAAACAGGACTTACAAATATATTGATATCTTCTCATACATTCCCTTTATGCTCAGGGTGATTCACCCCTAACCGCAGGAAAAAAACACAAAGAAATAAATTTAAAACATATACACTTAAAGTTCGTTATTAAATATCATATTATGAAAATAAAAAATCCACCTTATTTGTAATATCCTGGATTTTATTCTCCAATCCAACATTTAAAAACCGATCTCGATTTTTTCTGTTATAAAACATACTTATGACAGATCCCAAAGCACCTACTTTTGATACTCAGGACGTTTTACATAAGTAGTATGCAAAAGGTGATGAGACTGTTCACTAAGAGGTTTCTCCAGGAATTCCTCATAAAGTTTTTTGACAAAGGGATTCTCGTGTGAATATCTTATTTTACAATTATGATCTTCATCGTACAGCCCTTCGCCACGCAATTTCCTTATTTCATCAGTGATTCCACAAGGTTGTCCACCGCCTCCTATACATCCTCCCGGACATGCCATAACCTCTATAAAATGGTAAGGCAGTTCTTTTCCAGCCTTTTTGGCCTCTTTCACCTTATTGAGCACATATTCCACATTACTTAATCCATGTGCAACTGCAACTTTAACTGTGAATCCGTTAACAGGAATTGCACCTTCTTTAACGCCCTCAATTCCTCTTACATTTTCAAATTCAACATTTTTCAACTTGCCACCAGTGATATAATCATAAGCAGTTCTAAGAGCAGCCTCCATTACACCACCAGTAACTCCAAAGATTGTTGCAGCACCACTATATTCACCAAGTATATGGTCTGGTTCTTCTTCAGATATATCATTAATATTGATACCAGCCTGTTTAATCATACGAGCCAGCTCTCTTGTCGTAATTGAAACATCAACATCCTGATATCCTGAGGAGTACATTTCATCAGAACGTGTTATTTCATACTTTTTAGATGTACAAGGCATAACAGAAAGTACGAACATGTTTGCTGGATCTATACGACGTTTTTTGGCGAAAAAAGTTTTAGCCAAAACACCCACAATAGCATGAGGAGATTTACAACTAGAAAAATATTCCTTCATATCAGGATGAAATTTTTCCATGAAATCGACCCAGGATGGGCAACAACTTGTAATAAGAGGTAATTTTTCCGGGGTTTCTGTGAAACGTTGAACAAATTCACTGGCTTCTTCGACAATGGTAACATCTGCACCGAAATTTGTGTCAAATACAGCATTAAAACCCATTCTGCGTAATGCAGCATAGATTTTTTTTGTCAAATTTGTACCCGGTTTAAATCCGAAAGCTTCACCTATTGCAACACGGACAGCAGGTGCAATCTGCACTGCACAATATGTGCCTTTGTCTTGTAAGGCTTTCCATACTTTTGCCGTGTCATCATTTTCAAAAATGGCACCTGTGGGACAATGAGCCGAACACTGGCCACACTTTACGCAAGGAGATTCTGCAAGAGATACGTCATCTCCTGCAGGAGAGATTCGGGTTCCAAATCCACGATCCATAAAGCAAAGTGCCCAGACATTCTGATTCTGCTGACATACAGTCACACATCTTCCACATGAAATACATTTTCTGGGTTCAAGAACGATAGTACCTGTAGATTTGTCGGCAGGAATATCAGGAAGAAACTGTTCGAAAGAATTTGTTCTTATACCAAAATCTTCCGCAAGCTTTTGAAGCTCACAATTTCCATTTCTGCCACAGGTTAAACATTCATTTGGATGTTTTGAAAGGATCAGCTCAATTACAGTTCTTCGAACTTCAACGATTTCAGGATCATGGGTTATAATATCCATATTTTCTTCAATCGGAGTACAACAAGCCCGAAGCATTTTGTTAGAACCAACCAGTTTCACAATACATATACCACAGGATGCAGTTGGCGGCAGGTCCGGATGTTTACACAGTGTAGGTATTTTAATCTGAACCTTTTCAGCTGCTTCAAGAATAGTAGTTCCCTCAGGAACTGTAACAGTTATTCCATTTATTTTTGCCTTAACCATTTTACGCCCTCGCTATCGCTTCAAATTTACACACTTCAAAACACCGTCCACACCTGATACATTTTTCCTGATCAATTGTATATCCGTGTTCACGATCCCCGGTAATTGCAGAAACAGGACAATTTGTTACACATAACCTGCACCGTTTGCATTTATCCGGATCTATCGTATACTGAATCAGTTTAGAACATTTACCGGCACGGCATTTCTTGTCAATTATGTGTTGTTTATATTCATTTTCAAAATATCTTAATGTTGAAATCACCGGATTGGGAGCTGTTTGTCCCAGTGCACATAATGATGCTTTCTGCATTGCCTGCGAGATTCTCTGCAATTTTTCCATATCTTCCAGTTCACCTTCACCTTCAGATATTTTATTGAGTATTGAAAGCATTTGATAACCGCCAATTCTACATGGCGCACATTTTCCACACGATTCATCAACACAGAATTTTAAATAGAATTTGGATATATCCACCATACAATCATCTTCATCCATAACTATCATGCCACCTGAACCCATTATAGAGCCAAGTTCCTGAAGATGTTCATAGCTTACAGGTGTATCAAGATGCTTTTTGGGGATAACACCACCGGACGGTCCTCCTGTTTGAACAGCCACAAGCTGTTTTTCATTTAGTACACCACCTCCGATATTATAAACAATATCCTTAATAGATGTACCCATCGCTATTTCTACAAGTCCGGAATTTTTAACTTTTCCAGTAACAGCAAATACCTTGGTTCCTTTTGACTTTTCAGTTCCAATTGAAGAGAACCAGTCTCCGCCCCTTTGAAAAATAGCAGATATATTTGCCAGTGTTTCTACATTGTTTATGATTGATGGTTTTTTCCATAATCCGCTGTCGGTAGGATATGGCGGTCTGGGATTTGGTGTTCCACGCTTACCCTCAATTGAGGCTATCAATGCAGTTTCTTCTCCACAAACAAATGCACCAGCACCTAACCGTATTTCAAGATCAAAGCTGAAATCTGAACCGAGGATATTGTTTCCCAATAACCCACGTTCATAAGCCTGTTTCAGTGCGTTTTCTACTCGTTCTATGGCAAGTGGATACTCTGCTCTGATATAGAAATATCCATGTCTGGCTCCGATAGCATATCCGGCAATAGTCATCCCTTCAATAACAGAATGAGGATCACCTTCGAGAACACTGCGATCCATATACGCACCTGGATCACCCTCATCAGCATTGCAAATAACATATTTTTCATCACCAAATGAATTAGCTGCAAAAGACCATTTCATCCAGGTAGGGAAACCAGCTCCACCTCTTCCCCTGAGGCCACTCTTTTTCATTTCTTTAATAACTTTAGCAGGAGTAAGGTCAAAAAGGCATTTTGCAATTGAGGTGTATCCGCCCTTTGAGAAGTAATCATCAATGTTTTCGGGATCAATAATACCACAATTTCTCAACACAATTCTGGTTTGCTCAACACGGTCTTTCAAAAGCAGTTTTTCAAGTGTTTCTCCTTTATGAACCGCTTTCACAATTTGAGTAATATTATCAGAATCTATATGAGTATAAACAGTATTTTCAGGAAGAATTTTTACTACAACGCCCTGATTATATATACCCAAATCAGCAGCTCTGATTACCTGAATACTTTCCTCTGCACCAATATCCCGGATTGCTTTCAGGAATAACGACTGAGTATCTCTTGTTGTATCGGATTTAAAGCCGGTATCTTTTATAAGTATGACTTTTTTTTCCATTTCGCTTACCTCCTTACCGGCAGATCAAAAATGTGATCATTTACAAAGCGTTTTCCGCAAACATGCTCTTCAAGAATACGCAAAGCCACTTCCTTTGTAACTCCACCGTACATAACAGCCGGTAATCCTTCAACCGCGACTTCAACCACAGGCTCAGCATGGCACATTCCAATGCAACCAGTTTTGC
>DATGNN010000145.1:0-8484 GCA_035306725.1 Chitinispirillaceae bacterium
CGATTATGCTGCTCCAGGTTACTTTCGTGCATTTGCCGAATTTCTGGCACAGGAAGACTCCTCACGGTATGCCTGGAATATCTATCAATTCCGACGTGCTGAAGCCTCTTGTGACTGGCTCTTGGGACAATTACTTCCAAATGAAAAAATGATTCCGTTTGCAGGCTGGGTAGAGCTTGATGAAAATAATGTTGCAATATTTTCTAACTTCTCTGACGGTGAAGATTTCCGCATGGCCTGGCGTACCATTTTGAACAGCCTATGGCATGGAAATCCTGATTATACCTGGAATCCGGAAACACACCAGATACAACTGAATGAAAAAAACTCATTTGAAACAGATATCGGTAAAAGATATGCCCGATTCCTGTGGGATAGTCGACAATCTCCATGGAATAACCCATGTATTTCAAATGTTGGTGATGAGAGTTCGACATGCTGGGGTCCGGATATCCTGAAATATTATTACACACCTGAAGGCGAACCTCAGGGAACATTTGCACTAAACTGGATACACGGTACAGGTTCGCCATCAGCAGTCATTTCACAGAATTTTGACCTGATGGCTGAAATGTTTCGCAAATGTGAAATTAATTGGGATGCAACAACTCCAGGTGACGGCTATCTGACAAGTACTCCGTTTTATTTCCACGGTTGGTTCAGGTTACTGGGAATGCTTGTATTGTCTGGTAATTATCATGCGCCATCACAGATGAATCCATCTGCCAACATGAAAGTTTATCTCGATGTGGACAGAACTTATGCATCTGAAGGCGATACTCTTACATATTATATACAATACCGCAACTATGGCTCTATTGATGCTCAGAATGTGATTATTACAGATACACTGGATAATGATTTCCGATTTATTTCCTGCACTGGTGCCGGTATATTTAATTCATCATCCAGAACAGTTGAGTGGAATATCGGTACAGTTTCTGGTTTTAGAAGTTCGACCGGAATCGAACCAACAAGTGGGGAATTGATATTGAAAGTTGTTTTGGAATCTGCTCAAAAGAAACAGTATGCAAACCGTGTTTCAATCTCATGCAGTAACGGTTCCGGGTGGATAAGTAACGAGTTTCCAGACAGGATTTCATCAATAATGAAAAGAAATTTTGTTGATGTTAAGGTCAATGATTCTGATAAACAGGATGGCAGGTTAAATGTTTCATCTTTGCATGGAGGCAGATCCGGAGTCCACTTCTCCTGTTTTCAACACGATACAATTGCAATATCTCCAGAAAAAACCATGACTGTAAGTATGTTTCATGATGCTAACGAGGCTTATATTAACTATGGAAGCTATCGTGTTTCCTGCTTTCTGTTTGATCCGGAACGTAACGGAATTGTCGGGCAGAATGGCAATACAACCGGATGGGTAGTTGAGCCGGTTTTGCTTGAAGGTGTCAGCGATATTAAAGTAAGTCATGAAAATCTTTCACCCGGTTCAGACAGTCGCGGAAAATGGAACCAGCGTATTATGATTCAGTTCACAGACACCTTGCCTTCAGATACAAACTGGAGTACAATGGCAACGACATACAACCACCTGGTTGAATTTAAGGGAATACCTGGCTGTATTCATCGTGGGCAAACAGATCCGTTACGTGTTACCTGGTCAATTTCAGGTTCAGATGGCTCTCCTGTACGATGGGATGATGACTGGTCGTGGAACGCAGTAGCTTCATCAAATGACAGTGGCTTTTTGGGATATCCGGTAACACCGGATTACACCGATCCGGCTCCAGACAACAAAGGTGTTTCAGTGAATCGACTGCATCCTAAATTTTGCGATACTGCAGAAATATCTGTTGATAATATCCTTATTGAAGAGTGGGACGGTTGTACATGGAGACGAATTTTTGGTGGAGTAGACGATAATCCGGTCAAAATATCAAAAAAGGGGATAAAATCATCAGGGTGCCTTTCGTTTGTTTCAACTAACGCTCTGGAAGTAAAATATAAGTTGCCTGTTTCAGGAAATGTCAAACTTCGGCTTCTGAATCTGCAGGGTAAAGAGATCGTTACTCTTTTTGACAGCTATCAGAAAGCAGGGGCACACAGAGTAAAATGGAATGGAATTGATTTTGGTTCAAATATTTATCTGTTACGGTTGGATTCCGGAAACCGCTTTCTTGTGAAAAAGCTTGTTTTGGTTCACTAAAGGCTTGTTATTTATCCCAAATAAAACCAGGGGACTGTTTGAAGGTGAAATGTTGAAGGGAAAGCGTGTTTTTCTTGTCAAATTTTGGTCCGAACAACATTAAATGGACTTTCTGGTGAAAGCCACGAAGTTACTGGGCGGTGTGTAAGTAAGTCGATGGTATGTTCTGTAATAAATTAAATTTTGAGTTAACGACTTTAGACAAGATTCTCAATTACCCAAAATATGAAACTGAAAATAGTCCCATTCTTTTTTTTGAAGTAAAGGTATTATCAGAAAAGTTAGTGTGAATATCTGCATGTACTATTGTTTCTGTGAAAGTATCAAAACAGGTTTTGATCAGATCTGTATTCACCCCCATTATTAACAACTTCCCTTACGATTCACTTTCGCGTTATATACACATTTCGAAATAACTCAACGAGTTTCCTTACAGCATCCGCGGGTGTTTCCAGGAAGTCTCGAAATATAACCACGTCAAGAGTTGAACAGAGTAATGCATTTTTTGAATCTGATCTTGAGGAAAATCTGAATAATACAATCAAGATTGCAATAATTCTATAAAATATCAGACAGATATCAAAAAAGATTATGGTAAAATCAGCCATGTTTATTGTAATATAAGTTGTAAAATTGCTGCATAGATAAAAATCCGGAGGAATGATGATACATAGTGTTTTGTTTGTCGATGATGAAGTAGAATTGTCGAGTTCAATAATGCGGTCTCTTCGTAATGCACCATATACGGTTGAAACTGCTGTTTATGGTGAGCAGGCTTTGAAAAAACTTATGACAGATCAAATATCAGTTGTTATTTCAGATATGCGTATGTTAGATATGGATGGAAATGAATTTTTGGATCAGGCACAAAAAGTATGCCCGGATGCAGTGTATATGGTACTGTCCGCATATTCAGATATTGATAGTGTGATGAGAGCTGTTAATGAGCAACATGTCTGGAGATACATAACAAAACCATGGCAGAAGGAAGACTTAAAACTGGATATTAAAAATGCAATTGAAATTTTTGAATACCGAAAAGCAAAAAAAAACCTGGTAATTCAACTTGAGAATAAAAACAGGCAGTTGAATGAGTTAAACAGTATTCTTGAAGAAAAGGTAAGGAAAAGGACAAAGCAGCTAAAATCAAAAAACGAAATTTTGCAAATGCTTGTTGAAGATGTTGATATCAATAATATTTTAAAAAAGGCGTGTATGGCAATATCAGAACAGCATCAAGTTAAATCGGTTTACATAAATGTACCATTCCTAAATAGTACAATTTCAAACTCTTCGCGGAAATTTACGAAAAATTTAACGAAAATTCTTGAAGAGTGTAATCGTGATAGAAAAGAGATAATAAAAAAAACAGGAATTGGAATTCCTTTACTGAAAAATGATCTGTTTCTTGGTACAATACTTATTGGAAGCAAAAAATGTTTGAATGAATCGTTTGCAGATAAAGATGACAGCTTTATTTCCACTACGATAATATGTTTAATGCATGCCTGGAATCTTCATAAAATGGATGAATTATTGAACGAATTAAACTATAATCAATAACTATGTTTTCCGGTAAAAACTTTTGTGTTGGAACAGTTCAGGAATATCTGTTTGATAGCAGGACCCCAAATTTATTATTGCATATGAAAATCAAAAATGATAACTGTACTGAAAAAAAATTGCTGATCAGAATTGCTCTCGAAAGGTTAAATAGTAAATGAGTACTGAAGTAATAGAAAATAAACTGGAGAGTATTGAAAATTTACCATCGCTTCCGATTGTTCTCCGTCAGCTTCAAAAAGTTATTTATAACCCTAACAGTAGTATGCCTCAAATTGCTGCTATTGTTGCAAAAGATCCGGCTCTTGCATCCAGGGCAATACGCCTGGTGAATTCTGCATTCTATGGACTGTCTAAACGTGTTACCTCAATTCCGAATGCGATTATTATTCTTGGATTGAATACTCTGAACAGTCTCATGATCGGATTGACTGTCATTAAATTTTTCAGGAATTCAAAACAGGCAGGATTTGATCAGCAGAAATTCTGGGAACATTGTTTCGGCACAGCCTTGATATCCAAACACCTTGCAGATGCTGTAGAAAAAAAGATTGATGATGATGTATTCGTAGCCGGATTATTGCATGATGCAGGCAGGCTTGTTCTGGACCAGTATCTTCATGATGATTTTATGGAAGCTGTTTATATGACCAAATCAACATCAAAAACACTTTCTGAGTGTGAAAAAGAGGTGGTCGGTTTTGATCATTCAGAAGCAGGTGCATGGTTATCTGCCAAATGGGGACTTCCGGAAATATTTACAGTTACAATGGGTTACTACCATAATGAATCATCATTGCCTCAGAATTTTAAAGATTACCAGCAGATATTAAGAATCGTTAGTGCGGCAAATCTGCTTTGCACAATCGCCGGTATCGGTACAAGCGGCGAAATACTTAGAAAAGATAAAATTACACCCGAGATGTTATCAATAGATGGAATCGGTATCGATAAAATCAAAACCATTATCGAAACTACCCGTACAGAATTAAAAAATACGATAGATGAATGGAACAAAATATTGTAAAACGAAAATTATCATACACTAACTCAAAACAATTTTCAGCAGGTAAATATGGCAAGCCCCGATGTATTTAATAATGAGCATAATAAAGAATCTGATCTGATTGATGAGAAATTATTGGAATCATTTCTTGAAAAAGCAGAAAAAGAGATCTCTCAGATTGAAATGCAGGAGTTCGTGAATGGAGTCTCCAGTGAGGAACTTGAAGAGAAGGGTTTTATTGGAAGTAAAGATATCAAAAAATATGAGCCACACTCCAACAGTGTAACCGAACTGGGAATTGAATTTGAAGAAAACGTGGAATACACTGACAAAAAAGGGAACGATATCTCTGAAATAAAACTGGAATCGGTTCTGTATCTTCCTGATGTAAAGGCTGGTAATAAAATAGCAAAAAGAAACCTTTCTTCAGATATTAAAAAAACTTCCTCTCAAATAACGAATCTTGTACACAATGAAACCTATAATGAAAAGTCAAATATTGATATCAGGATGGAGGATGGGGTTGTTTTCTTCGTTTCTAAAGTAAACGGGAAAGTAATCCTGTTTAATGGAGTTCCGTATATAATACCGAGTGACAAGGATGGATACTGTATCGTAAAGGTATCTTCTGATAATATGCGGGTTACGGTAGATATGTATCCAAGTATGGGAAACGGTAAGGAACTGACTTTTGAAGAAGTGATGCGGGAACTGAAAAGACTGGGTGTCAGTAAGGGGATTTTACGTTCGGATATTTATGACTATATTGAAAAAGTGCAGACAACAGGTGCAGTGCTGAATGATTTGTTGATCGCTGAAGGTAAAAATGCGAGAGATGGACAGGATGCCGATATTGAATACTTTTTTCAAAAAGAGAAAATTGAAGATGATTTCAGCATTTTGCCTGATGGAAGAATAGATTATCGTAAAAAAACCAATATATCTATAGTTAAAAAAGGTGATTTATTGGCCAGAATCGGTACTCCTCAAACTGGTGAAGATGGGTTTAATGTTCTGGGGCAGACTATCATAGCCAGGGAGGGAGGTGTTCCGGTTTTAATTGCAGGAGAAAATGTTAGCACTTCAAAAGATGAAAAGGAATATTTTGCTGAATGTGACGGACAGGTTTCGTCCAATGGTAAAGTTCTGAATGTATTCAGACACTATTATGTAGATGGAGATGTCGATTACAGAACCGGAAATATCGATTTTAATGGTAATGTCACGATTAAAGGATCGGTACTTGAGGGATTTGAAGTTGAGGCTTCTGGTGATATAATCATAATGAAAAGCATAGAGTCTGCAAAAGTTACTGCCGGACGTGATCTGAAAGTTTTGGGAGGTATAGTAGGCAGAAATGGAAACAAAATAGTATCCTGTGGAAGGGATTTGACCACATCTCACTTGCAGAATGCCCAAATTGAAGTACAAAGAGATATTTTTATAGGGAATTCATGTATTCAAAGTACAGTATATTGCAACGGTAAAATGTATTTACAAAAACAAAATGGTGTTGTAATAGGAGGAGTTGTAAATGCTTTGTGCGGAATTGAAGCCAAAACTATTGGTAATGTAATAGGAACAAAAACGGAAATCGTTGTCGGGAATGACTTTTTAATGCAGAAAACAACTATGGAAATTCGTAAAACACTGAAAATCTACAAAGATAACCTGCAAAAAATCGACACTGTTTTATCTCCAATCATGAAACATATACAAAACCGTATTCCGATTAGCATGGAGAAGAAAAACAGATTAATGATGATAGTTGGTAGAAGAAAGCAGATCAAGAAAAATATGGAAATTATGAATTGGAAACTTAAAGATATCGAAGAGCGTGTTCATGCTGACATTACTGCTGTTGTAAAGGTCAGCGATACGATGTTTCCAGATGTGACAGTGCGAATAAATGATCGTGTAAAGGTGATTACTGAACCCTGTCATCACATTACAGTTTATTATAATAAACTTAACCAGGAACTGGATATAGGTCCGTTTTAAATAGATCCATAGAATATTCAATTCATTAATTGATTCCAAATCCCGATATACATTTACAACACGGGTTACCAGCTCTTATTTTTGACAACAACGGTGATCCTGACTTGATTAATTGATTATACAGCGTAAGATTTGCTGATAACGGGTTGATATCTGTCTTAGCTTCAGGTATTTTATACACCTGTATTTTTAATGAGAATCATTTCAAAATGCATATCCTGTATCCGATAGTTTTGCTATAATTACCGGATTCTTTTCGGGACTCCCTCAATACACCATTAATTTAAAGCTTGATGACTAACAGACGTCCCATGCACGTATTTAGAATTTATTTCAAAAACCAGGACAATAACAGGTATGAATAGAGCAGAAGAACTTGGTACCGGAAAAATAGGTTCTTTGTTATTAAAATTTTCACTTCCGGCAATAGTCGGGATGGTAGTTAATGCGTTGTATAATGTTGCAGACAGGGCTTTTGTTGGCAAGGGAGTTGGTTCACTTGCAATTGCAGGAATAACAGTTTCTTTTCCGGTGATGCTGGTCTTAATGGGATTCGGGATGCTTATTGGCTTAGGAGCTAATTCACTGATATCAATAAGATTAGGTGAAAAGAAAAAAGCCGAAGCAGAACAGATTCTTGGAAACTCCATAGTTTTGCTGATTATTGTTTCCGTTTTTTTAACCGCAAGCGGACTCATTTTTTTGAAACCGTTGCTTGATCTCTTTGGCGCGAGTTCGTCAGTATTACCCTTCGCTTCAAGTTACCTGAAAATCATTCTGATTGGATCAATCTTCCAGCATATTGGTTTTGGTATGAATAATTTCATCAGAGGTGAGGGTAATCCAAAGGTTGCAATGTTTACCATGCTTATTGGTGGAATATTAAACATAATACTCGATCCTTTGTTCATTTTTGTTTTCAAGTGGGGGATTGAGGGAGCTGCAGCTGCAACTGTAATATCACAGATGGTTTCGGCAATATGGGTTTTATCATATTACTTTAGTGGAAAAAGCCTTTTAAAAATCCATTTTAAAAATTTTAAACTTAACTGGAATGTTGCAAAATCAATTTTTGTACTTGGTTCAGCTCCGTTTTCAATGCAGATTGCGGCGAGTATGGTAAACACATTACTTAATAAACAGCTGAGCTATCATGGGGGGGATCTGGCCCTTTCAGCAATGGGGATAGTGTTTAGTATCGGGATGTTATTCCTTATGCCTATTTTTGGAATAAACCAGGGTGCTCAACCTATTATAGGATATAATTATGGGGCAAGGCAGTTTAATCGGGTTAAAAAAACACATCTGTTGTCATCAGTTGTAGCAACAGTTATAACCACAACCGGATTTTTTGCAGCTGTCTTTTTACCGGAAGTAATTATTGGTTTTTTTAACAGTGGTGATAATGATTTAATAGAATTAGGCAGTCATGCAATGCGGATATTTTTATCCATGTTTCCAATTGTAGGTTTTCAGATTGTAACCTCAAACTATTTCCAGGCAGTTGGAAAACCGCATCAGGCAATGCTTCTGAGCCTTTCCCGTCAGGTACTTCTTTTAATTCCCTTTCTGTTTGTTTTACCGGGAATCTGGGGACTCAATGGAGTTTTTGCATCTGGACCTGCAGCCGATTTCGGGGCTTCACTTCTTGCCGGAACCCTTTTTTATTTTGAAATGAAAAGCCTGCAACGAAAACATGATGCAACAGAGTAACAGGGATGAAACTGTTACTCCGTTTGAACAT